>DATJUL010000244.1:0-11959 GCA_035502295.1 Allostellaceae bacterium
ATCGACGCTGACCACAAGGTCGAGGCCTTCGAGGATCGCCATCGTGTCGGCAAAATCGCGGATCTCGGGGCCGAGATTGATGAGCGGCGCTCGCCCCCAATAGCTGCCGATCTGGCTCTGCGCCGCGCCCTTCTGCAGCGACAGGAGCGTCGTCCGGGGCAGCGCGGCGAGCGGCGCAAAGGTTGCGAGTGGCATCGAGCGGTTGCGGTCGTTGTGATGGGTCGGCCGGCCGGCCCAGGTGATCGCGATGCGGCGGTGCCCGGCCGGCACCAGATCGGCGAGCCGCGCCTGCCACAGAGCGACCCGCGCGGGGTCGGCATGGAGATAGGGCACCCCTTCGGCGGGGATCGTGGCGAGCCGCGTCCCGGCCAGCCGCGGCAGGCCCGACAGCGCGCAGAACGCGGCGAAATCGGGCTTCCGCTCCCAGTGCGAGAAGGTGCCGCCGACCCCCACCAATTGCGTGATGATCGGCTCGATCTCGGCGCTGCAGGCGACGTCGATGCCGGCGCAGCGCTCCCTTGCCCACGGGATATAGCGCGAAAATTGAATCACATCGCCGTAGCCCTGGTCGGCAACCAGCAGCAGGCGGCCGCCGGGGAGCGGGCTTCCGTCCCATTGCGGTTTATCGGTGGGCGGCATCAGCGGCGGTGCATTGCCGAGCTTGAAGCGCCACTCGTATTCCTCCCAGCCGCGGGCGAAATCGGCGCGCAACAGCGCGGCTTCGGCGATGCCGAAATGGGCCCCGGCGAAATTCGGGTCGAGCGCCGTGGCCCGCTCGGCGGCCGCGATCGCGTCGTCGAGTTCCAGCCGGTGGTAATGGAGGACGCTCAGATTGTGGTAGCAGTGCGGGTCATTCGGCGCCAGCGCCGCGGCGCGACGCCCGGCGACGAGGGCCTCGTCGAGGCGGCCGAGCGTGCGGTAGATCTCGCATAGATTGCGGGAGTAGAGCGCGGTCTGCGGCGCCAGCGCCAGCGCCCGCTCCATGAACCGGGCCGCCTCGCCGAGGCGGCCTTTGCGGAAATTGACGATGCCCAAGATCTCGACCGCGCCATGCCGTTCCGGCGCCGCGGCGACGACCTGGCGCAGGATCGTCTCGGCCTGTTCGAGCCGGCCGGCCTTTTCGTGCTCGGTCGCCGCCGCGACGAGCCGGTCGAGCCGAGCGAGCCGCTCCGAGGCCGACGGCGCGCCAGCGGCGGCCGGCGGAAACTGCGCTCCGGGCTGACTTCCGATCCCCGCTGCCGCATCCGCCTGCGGCGCCGGGATGGCCTCGGGCTCAGCCAATGGGATAGCCCAGCCGCTCGATGACCGGCGCCAGAATCGGGATCACCGGTTCCAATTGCTTTAGATAACGGCGATAGCGGTAGCGCGAGCGATCGTAGAGCGGCTCGGCGACCTGCGCATAACTGGCGGTGCGGGCATAGCGGCGGTTCTCGTGAAAGCGGATGCAGCGCTCGTCGAACTCCTCGCCGATGAACTCGAGCATGCGGCGCGTGCCGCTCTCCAGATCGTCGACCAAATCCTCATAGCGCACCGGCAGGTAATGCAGCAGCATCTGGCCGCGGTAATGCTCGACGAGTTCCATGACCAGCACATAGTGCCGCGCCGCGGTTTCCAACGCATAAGAGCAATAAAAGCCGTGCGTCAGATGGTTGGAAAACACCGACAGCACGATATCGAGCGGGTGGCGGAGCACGTGGATCAGCGGCGCCTGTGGAAACATCAGCGCGATGAGGCCGAGATGCATTTCGTTCAATGGCATCTTGTCGGTGAACCAGCGGGCGCCGGGTTCGAGGATGCCGAGCCGGCGCACCCCGGCGAGGTAGTAGTCGCGCAGTTCGTCGAGCCCCTCGCGCCGGTCGCCCATCCATAGCTCGGCCAGCGCTTCGGGATAGGTCATCGGGCTGTTCAGCACGCGCACCATCGCCCCGGTGATCTCGTTGACGAACGGCAATTCGTCACCGGCGGCGATCTTCGGATGCGCCGACAGCGTCTGTTCGACGAGCGTCGTGCCCGAGCGCGGGAACCCGAGGATGAAGATCGGCTGGGGCATATCGGCGCGCGGCGCGGCACGCGGCAGGATCGACAGCCGCGCTTCGGTAAAGAAGCCGCGCAGCCGGTCGGCCTCCTGGCGGGCCGTGTCGGCCAGGTAGGCGAGGCCGCTCTGCTCGCGGCACTGGCGCTTGCCCTCCTCGAATGCGGCAAACGCCTCTTCGTACCGGCCCATGCGGTCCAAGAGCCGGCCCTTTTCCAGCAATTCGTTGGAGCCGAGCCCGCCGCCGGGGTTGTGCGCCGCAGCGGCGTCGAGAATTTGCAATGCCTCGGGGTATTGCTGCCGCCGCCCGGCGACGACGGCGCGCGCCAGCAGCACGCTGGGATTGCCGGGCGCCACCCGCTCGGCGCGATCGAGCAGCCTGTCGGCGGCGCCGAGATCGCGGTCGGCCTCTTCGAGCCGCGCCCAGCCGAGCAGCGTCTGCATCACGTCCGGCGTCTGCCCGACCGATTCCTCATAGAGCGCGCGGGCCTCGCTCATGCGGCCCTGGTTTTTCAGGTTCCACGCCAGGTTGGCGATCAGGATCGGGTCGCGCGCGCGGGTCAGGGCGAGCGCCTTGCGGTAATGGTATTCGCCGATCCGCGGCCGATTGGCCTCGGTCATGATCATGCCCATCAAGTAATGCGATTGCGGGTTCTCCGGCGCGATCCGCACCGCGTTGCGGGCATGGGTTTCGGCCTCGAAGACGGCGCCCTTGCCGAACAGCGCGAGCGCCAGCTGGTTGGTCGCCCAGAACGTGTTGGGGTGCAGCTGGACGATGCGGCGCAGCAGCACATCGGCGGCGCGTTCCTCGTTTGCCGCCTTGCGGAGCTGGTAGAGCAGCGACAGCGCCTCGAGCTGGGACGGCACCAGTTCGAGCGTTTCGAGAACGAGGCGCTCGGCTTCGGCGGCCGCCCCCTGGCGATGCGCCTCGCTGGCGCGCTCGACGAGCGGCACGATCGGCCGGCTCGCGTCCGGCGGCGGCACGAACGTGAAATCCATCGAACAGCAGCGCGCCGCACGCAGCCCGCTGCCGCAGGCACAAAGGCGCTGATCGACGATCATCGGCGCGCCGACTCATTGCGGGACAGGTCGTCAAAGAGACCGAAAACCGCCCCCGCGTCAACCGTTTAGCGCAACGCGAGAATCTGGTGCGTTACGCCTTTGCGCGGCATCAAACGGCGCGGCGGCGGTCAGCGTCGTGCATTCCGAGCGCGCGAAACACGTCCCTAAGCTGCGCCTGGCCGGTCGAGCGGCTGCGCATGAGCTGCAAGCCCCCAGAGCCTAGTAAAAGCTGATTTCCCTCTCGGTCTCCGTTCATTTCGTCATACATAGCAACAAATAGAGGCTTCTTCATATTGAGAGCTGCAAAACCGGCATGAAGCGTCCCGCCCTTATCGCGAGCCTCAAGCACCACAACCGCCTGACTAAGCGCGACGATAACGTTGTTGCGTTCCATTGCTCTATAGGAACGCCAGATCGCGTTCCTCTGAAATTGGCTGACGACCAGGACGCGGTTCCAATCCCAGACATCGATAACGCTTTTTTTTATTCGAAAATGATCGATACCCTCGGGAAGTACGATGATCGTCTGCCCTCCGCCGGCAAGCGCGGCTTCATGTGAAGCCATATCGACGCCCGCAGCGTACCCTGACACGATGGTTACGCCCACAGCACTCAGCTGCGACGCGCAGTCGGCCGCGACCTGCCGTCCCCTGTCACTCGCATCTCGCGATCCGCAAAACCCCACAGCTTTTGTACCCAATATGCTGATATTGCCGACGCACCATATCTCCGGCGATGCCAGTTCGCCGAATGCAACGCTGAGCGCAATCGGATAACCTGCATCATTCGGGGTTAGAAGTAGAGGTTCCGGCATCACTGGTTATCCGTATCTCGCCATGTTTTGATGCAGAAAAGCCCGTTTACCTCTTCCACTCCCGCTTCGTACAGTCGCGACGCCACAAACTGGGCGGTCATTCCTGACTGATATTTATCGTCAATGAGAATAACTTTTCTCCCTTTTACGACGTTTGGAAATACGGTCAGTTGTCCACCTTCCAATACCGCCCACTTGTCGGATAACGAAGCTGCCTTAATGCTTTTCTTTGGAACCGTGAAACGCACTGCCTTAGAAATATCTCGCTTGCCCGTCTGCTGGGACACGAGAGCTACAATCTCTGCAGGAAGATCCCATTCCTTGTCTGGCGATGGCGGCACGGCACAAATTACGTCAGATTCCTTGTAATAACTGACATCTGAAATTGCCCTAACACATGCCTTCGCAAGAACCTTAATAGATGGTTGGTGCCGCGCCGTTTTCGCATTGCTCTCCGCTTTTCCCAACTCAGTATAGACCAATCTGTCAGCAAAATTATAGTCAAGTGTAATCGACATATCAAGTAAATCACGAAGAAAAATGTAGGTCTTGTATTTTTTCCTGCCATCGTAATGCGTCCTTGATGTCGCTCTCATCATGAAGATACCGATACGGGCCATACGGTCCGTTCGTCGTTACGATGCCGGTGTCGTGCCGAAGAAGGCGGCCGAGAGAGACCAAGCGCAAACCGATTACGCATACGCCGTCCTCTCTTCTGTAAATCTTGGCGCTATCCGAAAAACGGACTCGTCGCGGCGCATTATTTCGAATACGCCCTATCGCTTCGGGCGTAATTTGCTTCGCTGGCATCGGCTGGCGCCCCTTCTCGGCTCCGCCGATCGCTGACTCAAAATGGTCTTGCGTGCTGCGTCAACGACAAATACCCAAGGGAACGGGATACGCACGCGCTTACCCACACACGATCCGCGATATTCACAGGCCAACGGCAAGGCGATCGATCTATCCCCACTGTCCCAAATTTTTAACCGTCGGCCTGTTGATAACCGCAACCCGCCGAGAAAAATCGGCCATTTTCCTCTAAAATCGGCCACCGTCCCCGCGTCAACCGTTTAGCTGTGGGCGCGGATGAAGGCGGCGACCTTCGGATAGGTCTCGTTCTGCCAGCGGCGGCCGTGGAAGACGCCGTAATGGCCGACCGCCGGCTGCAGGTGATGCGCGTGCTTGGAGGGCGCGAGGTTGCGGCACAGCGCGTGCGCCGCGACGGTCTGTCCGACGGCGCAGATGTCGTCGCGTTCGCCCTCGACCGTCATCAGCGCGGTCTTCTGGATCGCGCCCGGATCGGCGGGTTCGCCGTGCACGCGGAAGCGCCCATGCGCCAGATCCTGCCGCTGAAACACGCGCTCCACCGTCTGCAGATAAAAATCCGCCGTCAGGTCCATGACCGAGTTGTATTCATCGTAGAAGGCGCGGGTCGCCGCCGCGCCGTCGTTGTCGCCCTCGGCGAGTTGGCGAAACATCTTCCAATACGCTTCGACATGGCGGTCGAGGTTCATGCTGATAAAGCCGGCGAGTTGCAGAAAGCCGGGATAGACGCGGCGGAACGCGCCGGGATAGCGCGCCGGCACGACGGTGATGACCGTATGCTCGAACCAGGCGAGCGAATGCGACGCCGCGAAGCGGTTGACCTCGGTCGGGTTGGCGGAGGGGTCGATCGGCCCGCCCATCAGCACCATCGAGGCCGGCTGGCACGGATCGTTCGCCGCCGCCATCAACGCCACCGCCGCCAAGACCGGCACCGCCGGCTGGCAAACCGCCATGACGTGACAGCCGGGACCCAGATGCCGAATGAAATCGACGACCACGTCGATCATGTCGTCGAGCGCGAACCTGCCATCCTGCAGCGGCACATTGCGGGCGTTGATCCAGTCGGTCAGGTAGACGTCGTGGTCGGGCAGCGCGGTCGCGACGGTGCCGCGCAACAACGTCGCAAAATGCCCGGACAAGGGCGCCACGACCAGCAGCTTCGGCTGTTCGACCGGGGCCGCCTTGCGGAAACGCACCAGGCGGCAGAACGGGTGAGCCAGCACGACCTCTTCGCTGACCGCCACCTCGGCGCCGTCGACCACGACGCGCGCGATGTCGAAGGCCGGGCGCTCGTGCCGAAGGCCGCTGTGCGAGAACAGGTTGAGCGCCGCGGCGGCGCTGCGCGCCAGCGGCAATTCGCCGAACCACGGCTGGCCTTTGGGCGCCAGGAAACTGCCGGCGGTCTCCGCCATCAGCCGCAGCGGGAAGAGCGCATCGCATTGTGCCTGATAGGCGTAATAGAGCATCGATCCTCGATTGCGCGGCCGCCGCAGGCGGGATTGGCGCGGTTGGCGTGTAATGTATCTAATACGTCAACATCATGTTAAAACCCGCCCTCGCATGCTGCCCGCGCAACGCCGTCCCGCGCGCGGCAGGGTTGAACATCCGCATCCGATCCTCAAACGCGGCGAATTTCAACAGCGTAAACGACGCGTGGCCGCCAAGGGCGCGGCCGCCGGTCAGCGCGGCGGGGCGGCGACGCCGCCGCGCAGTTCGTGCACGACGACGCCGAGGCGGCGCGGCGGCGGCGCCAGCCACAACGGATGCGCGAGGCTTGTTGCCACGTCGGTTTCGCCGGCGCGCCAGCGCCGCTGGATCGCCGACGCGGAAAAATCGGCCATCTTCGCGGCAAGGTTGTCGGCGCTGCCCTCGTGCACCAGGTGCAGGATCGTCATCGTCGCCTCGCTCGCTTCGGCGAGGCATTTGCGGATTTCCGGGTCGCGGCGCAGCGCCGCCGGCAGGCCCTCGCCCATCAGCGCGATCATCCGCCGCAGGTCGTGGTTGCGCCGCAGCGCCGCGATCTCCCGCGCCGAGCGGCCGACGCCGCCCTTGCCGCCGGGAACCGGGTCGTAACCGTCGATGACAAAACACAGCGTGTCGGCCGGGCGCGCCTCGTCGAGCGCGGCCACCGACACCGCGCTGCCGCCATAGAGTTGGCCGTCGACGACAGTGGCCGGCATCCCCGCCAGCGCCGTGCTCGCGAGCACATGCTCGGGGCCCAGGACATGCCGGTCGTTGTCGAAATAGGTCTCCGCTCCGGTCGCGCGATTGACGGCGCCGAGAACCAGCCGCACCGCGCCGGAGTTGATCCGGCCGAAATCGATGGCGCCGCGCACCAGCGCTTCCAATTCGGCCGGCGGCAGCAGCGGCGCCTCGGCCGGAGCGCCGGCCGCAGCCGTCTCGCGCGGCACCGGCGCGCGGCGCCCGAGCCAATGCCGCAGCCGCTGCGGCATCGCGCCGCCGTGCCGGCGGGCGATGGCCCGGCTCAGCTCATGCCAGAACTGGCGCAGCCGAAAGGTGCGCTCGTGCGGCAGGTTGCCCGCGATAATCGCGGCGTTGACGGCGCCGATCGCGGTGCCGGCGAGCCAGTTGGGCCGGGCGCCGCAACTCTCCAGCGCCGCGTAGCCGCCGGCCTGATAGGCGCCGAGCGCGCCGCCGCCCGGCAACACCAGCGCGATCCGCTCAAAGCGGGCCAAGCTCTTGTCGGACCGTGCGCGCGCCACCCCCCGCTCCCTGCCCAAGCCGCCCACCTGCCAGCATCATAAAAGCTCGCCGTAGGCCGTCCAGTGCCGAAAACGCCGGGGCAGCTATTCCCGCTCCGGACCGGGGAGCGGCGGCAGCGATTTGAGATAGAGCGCGATGGCGCGCCGGTCGGCAGGGGCCAGGCGCGACGTGCTCTGGACCACCTCGGCCATCGCCCCGCCGACAAAGTCGAAGCTTGGCGTCTGACCGTCGGTCAACAGCGCGACGATGTCGGCGATGCTCCAATTGCCGATCCCGGTTTTTCGGTCCGGCGTGATGTTCGGCACCGGCTTGCCGTCCGGCCCGTGCCGCGTCCCGGCGAGGAAGCGGCGCGATTTCATCGCGCCGAAAAAATTCCGCGGCGTGTGGCATTCGCCGCAATGCGCCAGCGCGGTGACAAGATAGGCGCCGCGGTTCCACTCGGCGCTCCGCCCGGGCGCCGGATGGAACCGGCCGGGCGCAAAGAACAGCCATTTCCAGACCGTCTGCAGCGGCCGCCAGGACAGCGGGAACGGCAGATCGGGCAATCGGTTTTTATGATGGACCGGCGCCAGCGACCGCAGATAGGCCCAGATCGCCAGGGCATCGCCGTTGGTGATCCGGGTGAAGCTCGGGTAGGGGAAGACCGGAAACAGATTGGCGCCGTCCGCCCGCACGCCGTCATGCAGCGCGCGCAGGAATTGCGCCGCGCTCCAGCGTCCGATGCCGGTGTCGGCGTCGGGCGTGATGTTCGGGCTGTAGAACGTACCGAACGGGGTCGCGAGCGCCCGTCCGCCGGCGTAAGGTCGGCCGCCATGGGCGCTGTCGGTATGACAGGCGGCGCAATCGGCGGCGTTCGCGAGATAGGCACCGCGCGCGATCGCCGCCGAGTCGGCAAAAGCCGCCGGCGCAACGGCGGCAACGAGGATGATGGCGGCGAGCGCCGCGATCGACGTCGATCGGGGTTGCGTCGACGGCCGCAACAGCCCGGCGCTGCTATTTGTTCTCGCGGAATTTGCCGTGGCAGGCGCCGCACCCGTTCTTGCCGAGATCGGCGAAGGCGGCCGCGATCTTCTTCTTGTTGCCGGTCTTGACCGCCGCTTCGAGCGCGAAAGCCTTTTGCACGGCGCCGTTCTGCACCGCGAGGAAGCCCTGCCAATCGCTCCAGATCTCCGGCTTCGTCGCAAACTTGCCATCGGGGCTGGTGCCGCCGGAACCCTGCGGGAAGACGTCCGGAATCTTGCGGGTCGTGTTCGTCAGGTCGGCGGCGGCGGCTTCCGCCTTGGCCTTTGGCGCCTTGCCGGCCAGATAGGCGTGGACGGCGCCCAAATCATGAGCCTGCTGCTGCATCAGCGCCTGCCGCTCGTGCTGGGACATGCCGGCGTGAGACATGCCTCCCATGCCTTGCGCCAAACCGGTGCCGGCGCCAAGGCCGGCCGCAGCGAGCGCAAAACCGAGCGCGACGATCAGCGTCGTTGATTTCATATCCCCCTCCCTGGCCAAGCGCGCGAGCGCGAAGCTAGCACCGGCCGCGGCAAATGCAACGCGCGCGTTCGCGCTGCGTCAGGTGATCGGGGTCTCGATATGGGTCTTGAAGCCGGGCCGCCCACGCAGCCGGTCGTACCACGCGCGCAGGCCGGGCAACTCCGGACGTTCGATCGGAAACGCAAACCAGCGGTAGATCTGCGTGCCGAGCACGATCTCGGCCAGGCTCAGCGACTGGCCGGCGAGATAGGGCCGCTCCGTCACCGCGTCATCGACGATGGTCCAGGCGGCCGCGGCGCGCCGCCGCGCCGCCTCGATCGCCGCCGCATCGCGCGCCTCGGGCGTCGTGCGCACGAGGCCGAACAGGAGCTGCCCCATCGGCGCGCCGACCACCGCAAGCTGCCAGTCCATCCACCGTTCGACATGGGTGCGCGCTGCCGGGTCCCTTGGATAGAGCCGCTCGCCGCCCCGCGTCGCCGCGAGATAGCGGCAGATCGTGTTCGATTCCCACATCACGAGGTCGCTGTCGATGACCGTCGGCACCAGGCCGTTCGGGTTCATCTTCAAATATTGCGGATCGCGGTTGCCCCCGAACGGACCGCCGAGGTCGACCCGCTCGAACGCGAGATCGAGTTCGGCGCAGCACCACAGCACCTTCTGCACGTTCGACGAGCTTGCCCGTCCCCAGATTTTCAACATCGCCCCCTCCTGCCGCTCGCCCGCCTATGGAGCCTCAGATCGTCGTGCGGCGCAACCGCGGCGCGGCAATGGGCTATACTGGGAGGGCGACCCCGCGCCGCTTGCCGGAGAATGCCGATGATCCGTCTCGCCCTTGTCCTGCTGCTTGCGCTCGTCGTGCCGGCTGCCGCCCAGCAGACCCAGCAGGGCCTCGCCGCGATCAAGAGATGGACGGCGATGGATAAGTGCGCCAAACAGGCGCAGGCCGCCTTTCCCGATTTCACGGCCGCCGACAACGCCCAGCGCGACGCTCGCCTGCAGGCGTGCCTGGAGAGCCAGAACCTGCCGTCGCGCGCGCCGCTGGCGCCGCATCAATAATGGGCAAGGCGCCGCCGGCACAGGGTCCGGCGCTTGACGACCTCGCCGCGCGCGTCCGGCAGGGCGACCGGCGGGCGCTGGCGCGTGCCGTTACCTTGGTCGAATCGACGCGGGCCGACCACCGCCGCGCCGCCGAGACGCTGATCGACGCGCTGCTGCCGGCGACCGGCGGCGCCGCCCGGATCGGCATCACCGGACCGCCCGGCGCCGGCAAATCGACCTTCATTGAGCGCTTCGGCCTCGACGGCATCGCGCGCGGCCGCAAGATCGCCGTGCTCGCCGTCGATCCCGGCTCGAAGCGCGGCGGCGGCGCCATTCTCGGCGACAAGACGCGGATGGCCGAATTGGGGCGCGCGGCCGCCGCCTTCATCCGGCCGTCTTCGGCCGGCGCCGAGTTGGGCGGCGTCGCGCGCCGCACCCGCGAGGCGATCCTGTTGTGCGAAGCGGCGGGGTTCGACACCGTTATCGTCGAGACGGTCGGCGCCGGCCAGTCGGAAACGACGGTCGCCGAGATGGTCGACATGTTCCTGCTGATCCTGCCGCCGGCGGCCGGCGACGAATTGCAGGGGCTGAAGCGCGGCATCATCGAGCTGGCCGACCTGATCCTCGTCAACAAGGCGGACGGCGCGCTCATCGACCACGCCTGCCGAGCCGCCGCCGCCTATGCCAATGCGCTGCGCCTGATCCGTCCGGCGCACGCCGAGTGGGCGGCGCAGGTGCGCGCGATATCGGCCTTGACCGGCGACGGCATCGCCGCCGTGTGGGAGGATGTCGGGCAATTCCACGCGGCGCTCGCGGCGAGCGGCGGCTGGAACCGGCAGCGCGCGGGACAGGCGCGGCAGGCGCTGTGGGCCGAGATCGGCGACACGCTGCTTGCGCGCTTCCGCGCCAGCCTCGCGGTTGCCGCGCGCCTCGCGGCGATCGAGCGCGACGTCGCCGCCGGTCGTCGCACCCCCGCCGCCGCCGCGCGCGACCTGCTCGCGGCATTTCTCGGCGATGCGGACTAAAGGGTTGTGTCGCCGACGGCCGCAAATTATATTTTCGTATAACATCAATCGGGACGGCCCCAATGTCGCATACCGCGATTCTGCGCAAAGTGGGAGGCTCGGTCATGCTGACGCTTCCGCCGGCTCTGCTCGACCTGGTTGAGGTGTCGCCGGGGCAGCAGGTCGTCGTGACCGTGCAGGATGGGCGGATCATTGTCGAGCCGCAGCGCCGGCCGCGTTACGCACTGGCCGAGCTGCTGTCGCGTTGCGATGCCAAAGCGCCCCGTCCGGAGGAAGATCGCACATGGCTCGAAGCGCCGGCGTGCGGCAAAGAGCTGCTGTAATCGAGCGGGGAGATATTTATCTCGTCTCCCTCGACCCGGCCGAAGGGCACGAGCAGCAGGGCCGCCGGCCGGTTCTGGTCATCTCGCCCGCTGCCTTCAACCGGCTGACGTCGGTGCCTGTCGTGTTGCCGATCACAACCGGCGGCAATTTCGCGCGCACGGCCGGCTTTGCGGTTACGCTCGCCAGCGCGGGGACGCAGACCGCCGGCGTCGTCCGGTGCGATCAACCGCGCGCCCTCGACATCGCCGCACGCCGCGGCCGCCGGCTCGAACGCGTACCCCTCCATATCATCGACGAGGCTTTGGCGAAGGTGGCAGCGATCCTCGAATGACCGCGCGCAGCTTCAACAGGCGCGGGCAAAACGTTCGTCGCAGGGCACGTCGTTGCTGATCGGCTTGGCAGGTCCGACGGAGCGAGCGCGCCCGCGGCAATCAGTGGCTGATCAGGCGGCGCTCGATCGCGGCGGCCTTGATCGCCTTCTGCAGTTTCTCGAAGGCGCGCACCTCGATCTGGCGCACCCGCTCGCGCGAAATGCCGTATTGCTGCGACAGGTCCTCGAGCGTCGTCGGGTTTTCCTTGAGGCGACGCTCGGTCAGGATATGGCGCTCGCGGTCGTTCAGATGCGTCATCGCC
>DATJUL010000245.1:0-25514 GCA_035502295.1 Allostellaceae bacterium
GCCGCAGCGACCCGCGGCGACGGCGCCCCGTTCACAACCATTCTCCGGCCAGGTCACTCACGTTCTGCCGCAACGAGGCGAGCGCGCGGCGCGGCAGCAGGACGCAACGCCGCCGCTGCCGCCGCGCCATCAGACGTGGCGCCTCCGTTGACCTGCGTCAACCGCGCCGCGGCGGCGGGGATGGCATGGACGTTCGCGCGGAATAATTGGCGGCGTTCGTCCGTTTGCGCTCCGTGTCCGTTTACTTTAGGATGATCGCTGCGTCCGCGTGTTCTCCCAATCGGGCGACGGGCAGGGCGGCGGGGCGCGGTTGGTCAGCGGAGGATAGCATGACGATCGGGACGATTGTGAAGCGGGCCAGCCGCGGCGCGGCATTCGCGGCGGCGCTGGCGGCCGGGCTGGCGATGACGGCGCCGCAGCCGGCGCAGGCGCTCGGCCCCGGCGCGGCGGTCGGCATCGGGCTCGGCTCGTTTGCGCTCGGCGCGGCGCTTGGCTCGGCCGCCGCAGCGCCGTACTACAACCCCTATTATGCCCCGTATTACGCACCGCCGCCGCCGGCTTACTACCCGCCGCCGGCCGCCTATTATCCGGCGGCGCACAGCTGCTGGGACCCGTATTACCGGCGCTACTACGCGTGCTGAACGCGCAGCCGGTCTGAAAAAAACGGGCGGCGTTGCCGCCCGTTTTTGTCTGCGCGATAGCCGCGCTTGTCCGCACGCCGCCGGGCGACGCTAGAATGGCCCGGGTGAACCCGGCATCTTGAGGGGAGAGCGGACGATGCAGCTCGGCAGGCTCGGCGTTTGGGCCGCAATGGATGGCATGACGGCGGCGGAAGGCGCCGCCTTTGCGCAGCGCGTCGAGGCGTGGGGCTATGCCGCGCTGTGGCTGCCCGAAAGCCGCGGCCGCAATGTGCTGGCGCATTCCGCCTGGCTGCTCGCCAATACGACAAGGCTGATCGTCGCGCCCGGCATCGCCAACCTCTATGCCCGCGACGCGATGGCGATGGCGAACGGCCAGCGTGGCCTCGCCGAGCAGTCGGGCGGCCGGTTTCTGTTGGGGATCGGGGTGTCGCACGCACCATCGGTGACCGGGGTT
The DNA here is from genome assembly GCA_035502295.1 of Allostellaceae bacterium. Taxonomy (GTDB): domain Bacteria; phylum Pseudomonadota; class Alphaproteobacteria; order ATCC43930; family CGMCC-115725; genus DATARH01. The sequence continues at coordinate 1,096 of DATJUL010000245.1, forward strand.
CGCGGTCACGTCTATGGCCGGCCGGTCGCGACGATGCGCGATTACCTCAACGAGATGAAGGCCGCGCCCTATGCGGCGCCGCCGCCGGCGGAGCCGCCGCTGACAATCCTTGCCGCGCTCGGGCCGCGCATGCTGGCTCTGTCGGCCGAATTGGCCGACGGCGCCCATCCCTACAATGTGCCGCCCGAGCACACCGCGGAGGCGCGCCGCATCCTCGGCGCCGGTAAACTGCTGTGCCCGGAAGTGTGGGTTTTGCTGGAGCGGGACGCACGCGCGGCGCGCTCGGCCGCGCGGCAGGCGCTCGCCCCCTACCTGCAGCTCGACAATTACGTCAACAACTGGCGCCGGCTCGGCTTCCGCGACGACGACATGGCCGGCGGCGGCTCCGATCGCTTTATCGACGCCAATGTCGCATGGGGCAGCGAGGCGGCGATCCGGCGGCGCCTCGCGGAGCATTGGGACGCCGGCGCCGACCACGTCTGCATCCAGTCGATCAACCCTGACGGCTCGCGCCGGCCCGATGAGCGGGTGCTGGCGCTGCTCGCGCCCGGCGCCGGTTCCTAGCGCGCTCGCCTTGACGCGCCGGCCTTCGCGACCGACATTCGCAGATACCGGCGCGCTGGACGCCAACCACCGAAGCACCACGGCATGTATTCCGAAACCACCCGCGCGATCACGATCACGGTCCGGCCGTTCTATCTCGAAGAGCACTCCTCGCCCAGCGACAGCCATTACGTGTGGGCCTATCGCGTGCGCATTGAGAACGGCGGCGGCGAGAGCGTGCAATTGCGCAACCGCCACTGGCGCATCACCGACAGCACCGGCCGGCTGCACGAGGTCAAGGGTCCGGGCGTCGTCGGCGAAGAGCCGGTTCTCGCCCCCGGCCAGAGCTTCGAATACACCAGCAGCTGTCCGCTCTCGACGCCGTCCGGCTTCATGGTCGGCGACTACGAGATGGAGACTGAGGCTGGCGAGCGATTTCTCGCCCGCGTGCCGGCATTCTCGCTCGACCTGCCGGCGCCATTGCGCGAGGCCGGCGGCCCGCAGCACCCAGTGCGCCTCAATTGATGCGGGCGCCCGTCGCCCGTTGCGCGACGCCGCGCCCGTTCCGCTTCCAAGAAAGTGAGACCCGATGTCTGTTGCCGATCCGTTGCCGCGCGCGCTGCCGCGCAACCACGGGAAATACGAAGGGACCCCGGTGCGCCGGCCGTCGCGCGAGGAGGCGATGGAGGCGGTGCGCACGCTGATCCGCTGGGCCGGGGACGATCCCCAGCGCGAGGGCCTCCTCGGCACGCCCGATCGCGTCGTGCGGGCCTATCAGGAACATTTCAGCGGCTACGAGGAGGACCCCGTTCAGCTGCTGCACCGCACGTTCGAGGAGATGGACGGCTATGACGAAATCGTCATGCTGAAGGACATCCGCTTCGAATCGCATTGCGAGCACCACATCGCGCCGATCATCGGCAAGGTCCACATCGCGTATTTGCCGAACAACCGGGTCGTCGGCATCTCGAAGCTAGCCCGGCTCGTCGAGGTTTATGCCAAGCGACTGCAGATCCAGGAGAAGATGACGGCGCAGATCGCCAACACGTTGGACGAGGTGCTGCAGCCGAAGGGCGTCGCCGTCGTCATCGAGGCGGCACATGAATGCATGACCACGCGCGGCGTCCACAAGCCCGGCGTCAGCATGGTGACGAGCCGCATGCTCGGCGTCTTCCGCACCGACCCGACGACGCGGCGCGAAGTCCTGTCGATGATCGGCACGCCCGCCGGCGGCGCCGGCGAACACGTTTGATGCGCAATAACCCGTCACCCCCGCGCAAGCCGGGGGCCAGGGCAGCTTGGATTTGCCGGCCCCTGGCTTCCCGCTTGCGCAGGAATGACGAGAGAGGTTTTCGATGACCGCGACCGATCGCCTCGCCGCGGCGGTTGCGATCCTCGACCGTCTGGTCGCGTTTGACACGGTTTCGGCCACCTCGAACCTCGCGCTGATCGATTGGGTCGCCGATTATCTTGCCGGGTTCGGCATCACAGGCGTGCGCAGCAGCGCGTTCGACGGCAAGGCCAATCTGTTCGCGACGATCGGCCCGCCCGAGGCGGGCGGCGTGCTCTTGTCCGGCCACACCGATGTCGTGCCGGTCGCGGGCCAGGCGTGGCGAACCGATCCGTTTCGGATGGCTGAGCAGGACGGGCGGCTCTATGCCCGCGGCAGCGCCGACATGAAGGGCTTCCTCGCGCTCGTCCTCGCGCTGGTGCCGGAGGCTGCGTCGCGGCGGCTCAGGATACCGCTGCATCTCGCCTTCACGCATGACGAGGAGACCGGCTGCTTTGGCGCACCGGCGCTGATCCGGGCGCTGCCGGAAGGCATCGCGCGGCCGCGCCTGGCGATCGTCGGCGAGCCGACCGCAATGCAAGTCGCCAACCGGCAGAAGGGCTGCGGCTTTTTCCGCACCCGGGTCCGCGGCAAGGACGGCCATTCGAGCGCGCCGGAGCGCGGCGTCAACGCGATCCTGGCGGCGGCCGAGATCATCGCCGAGATCCGGCGGCTCGCTGCCGAGGCCGAGGCCCGCAGCCGGCCTGAGAGCGGCTTCGACCCGCCGCATACGACCTTGTCGGTCGGCACGATCCGGGGCGGCGCGGCGGTCAACATCATCGCCCGCGAATGCGAATTCGAGTGGGATCTGCGTAACGTGCCGGAAGACGACGCGGCGGCGCTGAAGGCCCAGATCGATCAGTTCATCGCGGCTGACCTCTTGCCGCGCCTGCGCGCTCGATATCCGCAGGCCGCGATCGACACCGAGACGATCGTCAACGTGCCGCCGCTGCTGCCCGAGGCCGGTTCGCCGGCCGAGGCGCTGGCCCGCCGCCTGACCGGCGCCAATTCGACGACGACCGTGTCGTTTGCGACCGAGGCCGGGCAATACCAAGAGGCCGGCATCCCGGCCGTCGTCTGCGGCCCGGGATCGATCGCGGTCGCGCATCAGCCCGACGAATACATCGCCCGCGCGGAGCTTGCGGCCGGCCAGGCCTTTCTCGACCACCTCCTCGACTGGGCGACCAACCCGGCGTGAGTCAACCCGCGATGCGGCGGCACGTCGTCGGTGCGCGTCTGCGGCGGCTCCAGAGATAGGGGATGATGCCGATCGCGATGCTGCCGGCGCCCAGCAGGTTGGTCGTCAGATCGAAAGTCGGCACGCTGTACACGGCAATCGCAAAGCAGAATGCGACCCCGACCAGCGGCCACAGGAACAGCAGAAAGAATGGGCCGAGGCCATTGCGCGCCTCGGCGCGGAAATACCAGGCGCAGGCGAGCCCGGTCAGCCCGTAATAGAACGCGACCTGGAAGCCGACGGCGTTGATCGTATCGTCGGTGACGGTCTTGATGCCGTGCAACCCGAGCGAGCCGAACAGCAGGGCAAGGCCGATCACGGTGATCAGCAGCGTCGCGACCCAGGGCGTGCGATAGACCGGGTGCAGCCGCCCGTAGCGCGGGTGCAGAGCCTTGTCCCGGCTCATCGCAAAGAGGGTGCGGGTGAATTGCAGGATCGAGGTCTCCAGGGTGCCGATCGTGCTCAGCATGACGGCGACGACGGCGAGGTAATCCCACGGATGCGGCATCACCTTCGCCGCGACGACGGAGACGATGTTGATGCCGGCGCGGCTGATTTCCGTATCGCTCAGCAGCCGCAGCGACAGGGCGCTGAAGCCGCACAGCAGCACGATGACGATCGCCACCGCGACGATGCTGCCAGCGCCGGCGATGCGGCCGCCGTCGCGGGTTTCCTCGTTGAGGTTGGCGGTCACGTCCCACCCGCTCAAGGCGAAGAGCGAGGTGGCGGCGCCGGCCGCGAACAATGCCGGGGTGAAGCCCGCGCCGGTGAACCAGGCGGCAGCGACCCCACGCACCGGCGCGGGCGGCGAGCCCAGCGCCGCCAGCGCCAGCAGCAGGCCGAGCACGCCGACCTCGATAACCGTGAAGGCGACCTGCACATAGCTGCTCAGCTTGATCCCCTTGGCGACAATGGCGCCGATCGCGACGAGCCACAACGCGGCGACAAGGGTGATCGCGCGCTGATCGTCGGCGACACTCGGCGCCACGAGCTTCAAGGTCGCAGCGGCGGCCGGCAGCGTGCCGGACACCATGAATACGGCGGAGCTGATGATCAGCGCCCAGCCGGCAAGAAACCCGAGCGCCGGCGACAAGATCGCCCCGACCCAGGCGTAGGAGGCGCCGGCATTGACCGCGACGCGGTTCAAATGGCGAAACGCGAAGACGATGCCGAACATGATCAGTCCGCAATAGAGCAGGCTTGCCGGGGCCGACACGCCGACGGCGCCGACCAGGGTCGCCGTGCTTGCCGCGACGCTGTAAGCCGGGCCGCTGCCGGCGATGCCCATGACCACCGACTCGGCAAAGCCGAGCGCACCGGCGCGAAGCCCCGCGGTTCTGCCCTCAACAGCGGGCGGGATCATCGCTGGCGGCCCATGGGGCCTGGGCCGTCGGCCCGATGCCGGTCACGCTCCACGCCGCCGCGCCTCTCCACAACCGATTCGTCCAGCCAGCCATGCGCGGCATACAGCAGCCGGCGGGCCGCTTGTCAATGCGGGCCGCGGCACCGGCGGGGAACGGCGCAGCGCGATCCGCGACGACGACGATCCGCCCTTTTTCTGCCCAAGACGCGCATTATCCGCGCCCATCATGCGCTGGCTCCCGTTCGCCGCCGTCGTTCTGCCCTTCGCCCTCGCCGGGTGCGCCCCCCGGCATGCCGAAGCGCCCGCGTTTCCGGCGGTCGATGCGCCGAGTCCGAGCCCGATCATCGTGCGCGAATTCGCCTTTTCGCCGCGCGTCGTGACGCTCGACCCGACGCTCGGCTATTCGCTCGCGGGCGGCACGGCCGTGCCGCCGCGCCAGCGCGCCGAAGCGCTCGGCCGCGCCGCGGCGTTCAACCTCGCCGATACGCTGAGCCGCGAGATCAAACGACTCGGCTATGACGTCGTGGCCGGCGGCGACGGCCCGCTGCGGCCCGGCGAACGGGCCCTCATCGTCACCGGCGAGTTCCGCCGCATTTATGAAGGGCATCGCCACGCCGACGCCGACATCGCGGTCGCCGTTGCGATCGATTACGCGAGCGCCGGCGCGGCGCCGCAGCGGCTCGTCGCGTTTGAGCTCGATGGGCGGCGCCTGCCGCGCGAAGGCCTCGTCGCGGCGGCCGGCCCGCACGGCGAGGACGTGAATTACGAGGCGACCCGGCTCGGCGCCGTCATCGGCCGTTACGTCGCCCGACTGGCGCAGACCGAACACTGGCCCGGCAGGTGACGGCCTGGCTGCGCCTTGGCGGAGCGCGACACCGGCGCACCGTGACCCGCTTGCCGAAGGCCGGCCGGCTGGCCTATATGAGCCGGCCGCACCAGCGCAGGAGCGGCCGCGATCCCCGGTAGCTCAGTGGTAGAGCAAGCGGCTGTTAACCGCTGGGTCGATGGTTCGAATCCGTCCCGGGGAGCCAATCAGATCAGGGGGTCAGGATCGGAGACGGCCTGACCCCCTGATGCCTTGCCGGCTCGATCCAACGCCGCCATCTTCGGGGTCGTAGAGGCTCGGCCGTCGGCGCAGCCGCATTGCTTGGCGAGGCGCGGCGCGCCAAGCCCGATGCGCTTCCGTTTTTTTAACCGGTAGTTCACGTTATTCGGTCAACTTGATGCATCAGGCGGAGGCATCGAGGCTGTCGACGGTACGCTGCGGTGCCATCGTTCGTGCTGTGACCGATGACGCGGATTGCCATGGATTTTTCTCCGTCGCCGCCGCTGTCCCCGACCTTCGGCCGCGGGCGGACACCCTTAGCCGATGACGGCGCGGCCGGATATCGGCCCGCTTTTCTGTCGACGGTGACGGCCGCGCCCGGCGACCGGAACGCTGCCTTTGTCGTCATTCTGCTGGCGGCGCTCGGGTTTCTCGCGGCGATCCCGTTTGCCAAGGTGCCGCTGCTGCCGGTTCCGGCGTTTATCCCGGGTTACGAAGCGGCATTGTTCCTGATCGACGCGATCACCGCGGTCCTGCTGTTCGGACAGTTTCGCGGGTCCGGTTCGCCCGCTCTGCTCGTCCTCGGCGCCGGATATCTCTACGACGCGCTGCTGACCGTCGTGCACCTGCTGACCTTCCCCGGCGCCTTCTCGGCGACTGGACTGCTCGGCGCCAACATGCAGACGACGGCCTGGCTCTACATGTTCTGGCATGGCGGCTTTCCGCTTTTTCTCATCGCGTATGCGCTCGCCAACGCCCGCTGGCCGGACGGCATCCCGGCGATCCGGGAGAGGCTCGGCGCCGCCGCAGTCGGCATCGCCATCGGCGCCGTCTGCGTGCTGTCGGCGGGGGTGGCGATGCTGGCGCTGCATGCCGACGCGATGCTGCCGGCGATCATGTCGGGAAACAGCGATCGCGCGGCCCTGCACGATGTCGTGGGTTGCGTCTGGGTCGCCGGCATGGCCGCGATCATCGTGTTGTGGCGACAGCGGCGGCTGACGGTGCTCGATCTGTGGCTCATCGTCGTCGCCAGCGTCTGGGTATTTGATGTCGCGCTCAGCGCGGTGTTCGACGCCGCGCGCTTCGATCTCGGTTTCTACGCCGGCCGCGCCTACGGCCTCTTGGCCGCGAGCTTTGTGCTGGGCGCGCTGCTGATCGAAACGGGCGGGCTGCACAGCCGGCTCGCCGCCGCGACGGCGCGGCTTGCGGGGCACGCCGCCGCGCTCGAAGACCGCGTGCGCGAACGCACCGACCGGCTCGTCCGCGCCAACCGCCAGCTCAGCGCGATCATCGAGGCCTCGCCGGTAGCAATCTTCATGCTCGACCGCGCGGGGCGGGTCACGGTGTGGAGCGCCTCGGCGGAGCGCGTCTTCGGCTACACCGAGGCCGAAGCCCTCGGCGGCTACCCGCCGCATCTGCTGGCCGAGAATTCGGCCCAGTTCCGGGCCAATCTTGCGCGCGCCGCCGACGGGGCGGCGGTGGCCGGCGCGCTGGAGACGCGCAACCGGCGCAAGGACGGCGCGGTCATCGACACGCTTTCCCGCTGGCTGCGGGTCAACGACGAGACCGGGGAACTGCTCGGCATCATGTGCGCCGCCGCCGACATTACCGAGCACAAGCGGACCGAACGGCATCTGCTCGCCGCCCAGCAGCGGACCGAAGAGACCCTCGCCGCGCTGCGCAACAGCGAGGAATTGCTGAAGCGGGCGCAGCGCCTTGCCCAGATCGGCAGCACGATGCGCGACCTGCGGACGGGCGAGGTCGAATGGTCCGACGAGGCCTACCGCATCTTCGGGGTGACGCGCGAGACCTGGACCCCGACGCCGGAGGCCATCGTGGCCATGGTGCATCCCGACGACCGCGCCCTGGTCGCGGCGGCCCTCGATTCGAACGGTGGCGCGGCGCCGCCGTTCGAATCGCGAATCATCCGCGCCGACGGCGCCGTCCGCGTGCTCTATCGCGAAGCCGAAATCATCCGCGACGCGGCCGGCGCGCCGCTCACCCTCGTCGGCACGCTCCAGGACATCACCGAGCGCAAGAACACCGAAGAGCAGTTGCGCCAGTCGCAGAAGATGGAGGCGATCGGCAACCTGACCGGCGGCATGGCGCATGATTTCAACAATCTGCTCGGCATCATTGTCGGCAACCTCGACATGGCGCGCGGCCGGACCGGTGACGACGACGAACTCGCCGAGAGCGTCGCCGAGGCGCTCGACGCCGCCTGGCGCGGCGCCGACCTGACCCGCCGGCTGCTGGCGTTCGCCCGGCGCCAACCGCTGCGGCCGGCTCGGGTCGAGGTGAACGAACTGATCGGCAATACCGTCAAGCTGCTGCGTCGCCTGCTCGGCGAGGACATCGAGGTCGCGCTCGATCTCGGCGACGGCGTGTGGCCGATCATCGTCGATCCGGCGCAGCTCGAAGCGAGCCTCGCCAACCTCGCGACCAACGCGCGCGACGCGATGCCACAAGGCGGGCGGCTCATCATCGCGACCGCCAACCGGCAGCTCGACGCCGATTACGTCGCCGCCTGCCCCGACGCCACCGCCGGCGACTTTGTCATGATCGAGGTCAGCGACACCGGAACGGGCATGTCGCCCGAGGTCCAACAACGGATTTTCGAGCCGTTCTTCACCACCAAGGAGACCGGCAAGGGCACCGGCCTCGGTCTCAGCATGGTGTTCGGCTTCCTGCGGCAATCGGAAGGGCACGTCAACGTTTACAGCGAGCCGGGGGTCGGCACGACGTTCCGCCTCTATCTGCCGCGGGCAAAGATCGCAGCGGCGCCGCGCGAGGTGGCCAACCCCGACGCCGCCGTCCGCGGCGCCGGCCAGATGGTCCTCATCGTCGAGGACAACAAGGGCATGCGGCGCATCGTCGGGCGGCAGCTCGACGCGTTGGGCTATCGCGTCCGCGAATGCGAAAGCGCCTCAGAGGCGCTCGACCTGCTGGCGCGCGAACCGGTCGATCTGCTGTTCACCGATATCGTCATGCCGGGCGGAACCGACGGGGTCGAACTGGCGCGGCTGGCCCGCGAGCGCTGGCCCGACCTCAAGGTCATCCTGACCTCGGGTTTTCCGCAGTCGCGGCTCGCCGAACGCATTTCCTCAGATGGCCCGCAGTTGCTCAGCAAACCATACCGGCGGGAAGATTTGGCGGCCGCGCTGCACGCCGCCTTTGAGGGCCGACTTGCGGCCGCAGCAATGGAACGGATGGATGGCAGACATTCTGGTCATCGATGACGAAGTGGCGATGCGCCGCCTCCTGTCGCGGGTGCTGACAAATGCCGGCCATACCGTGCACGAGGCGGCCGACGGGCAGAGCGGGATCGCGCTGTTTCACGAAGTGCACCCCGCGCTCGTCATCACCGATATCGTCATGCCGGAGATGGAAGGCATCGAGACGATCAGGGAACTGCGACGCACCGGGCCGAAGCTGCCGATCCTGGCGATTTCCGGCGGCAGCCATCCGGTGTATCTGCGCGCGGCCGCCGGGCTCGGCGCGACCGCGGCCTTGTCCAAACCGTTCGCCCCCGAAGCGCTGCTGGCGACCGTGACGGAATTGTTGGACGCGACCGAAGGGTCTGGATGAGCATCGTCGTCCGGCGCCGGGCGCCATGCCCGCGCTGCCCGTCGACGGCGGTCAACTTCCCGACAGCAGCCGGTCTACAGCTTCAAGGAGCGTCTCGCGCTCAAACGGCTTTTGCAGGACTCCGGCCGCCGCGAACGTCTTGATCAAGGAATAAAATCGCTCCTCTCGCCCGCCGCCGGTAATCGCCAGTATTTTGATGTCGGGATACTGGGTGCGAATCGCCTTCGCCGTTTCAATTCCGTCTTTCTCTGGCATGAAAACATCGGTTATGACGATCGCTGGACAACAGGCCGGCAGGACTTCAAGGGCGGCGCGACCGTTTTCGGCCTCGACAACCTCATGGCCGGCGGTCGCCAGCATGCGCCCGAGCGTTCGGCGCAAACGGTCATCATCGTCGATCAGCAGAATTACGGCCATCTTCGCAGCACCCGGCGAGAAGCCGCTCCGCTTCGTCATCTCGGTGTCCGAGTGAAACGACGGCTGTCATCCCAACGGCAGAGACGGTATCTCGCGCGGTCATCGTCCGGCGGCCATACCACGGATGTCAACGCGAGGCTGACGGCGCGCACAATCGCCAAGCAGCGCCGGATCATCGTGCCGAATGCCGCCGTCGGCCGCGCAACAGAAGGGCACGGGAACCGCGAATCGCTGCTCGCTCGACCCGGCCCACCCGAGGGTCGAAGCCGCGCGGCGCCTGCTCCTGCATCGCCTCTCGTCTCCGCCCCGCGAATTTCGCATTGCTGCCATCGCCCGCCGATGCGATAGGCTGCGGCTACGGACGGACGGCGGCGCGGTGCCGCCGCGCCGATCAGGGAGGATCCCGGACGATGCCGCACGTCACGACAGAAAACGTCTGTTATCTGAAGCACGGCAGCCGCGAATTGATGGCGCGCGTGTTCAAGCCGGAAGGCCGGGGACCGTTCCCGTGCTATGTCGATCTGCATGGCGGCGCCTGGAACAACGGCGACCTCAACGACCGCACTTCATTGGGCGAATACCTCGCCGAGCGCGGCGTCGTCATGGTGACGCTGAACTTCCGCCATGCCGCCGACGGCTATCCGACCACGTTGCAGGACATCAATTACGGCGTCCGCTGGGCCAAGGCGCATGCCAAGGACCTCAACATCGACCCGAACAAGGTGGCGCTCGGCGGCGCCTCGTCGGGCGGGCACCTGGCAATGCTGGCGGCGATGCGGCCGAAAGATGCGCGCTATGCCGCGATCCCCGGCCCCGCGGGCGTCGATGCCGGCGTCGACGCGGTCATCATGCTGTGGCCCGTCATCAACCCGCTGTCGCGCTATCGGAACGCGATCCGCCGTTCCGCCGAACCCAACCCGCCGGCCTTTGCGGTCGGCATGAAGGAAAAGCACGACACCTATTGGAAGACCGAAGCCGCGATGGCCGAGGGCAACCCGATGCTGATCCTCGAACGCGGCGAGAAGGTCGAGATGCCGCCGGCAATCTGGATCCAGGGTCGGCCGGACGAGACGCACGACTACCACGACCCCGACGGCGGCTTCCCGGGAAACGAACCGGAGCGGTTCGTCAGCAATTACCGCAAGGCCGGCGGCGACATCGAGATCACCTATTTCGACAACACCAAGCGCAACACCGAAATCTCGCACGCCCCGGTGCTCGACTTCCTGAAGAAGCACCTCAAATAGAGTGCGATAGACCCGGTCCCTTTCGGCCTCCCTCTCTGCATTACTGACGGGAGGGAGGCGGAAACGAGGACAAGGCTGCGAGAGTCAGTCTCCCGATCGTGTTTGGTGCGGGCGTCTCGCCCTGCATAGACCCAGGCTGACCCGATCGAGGCGGCCGTGCCGCTTCGGTCGACAGGTGCGGCGTTCGGTCACTTGATAACCGGCCGGTCGGTTATTATCTGCGGCCGTAACTGACCGAAGGGTAAGTTATGGCTGTCGAGGATGCCGCGCCCGCCTCGCGCTGGCGCCGCCGCAAGGCAGAGCGGCCGGCCGAGATCATCGCCGCCGCGCTGCATTCGTTCGCCGAACGCGGCTACGCCGCGACCCGGCTCGACGACGTGGCGCGCCGCGCCGGCGTGACGAAGGGTACGCTGTACCTCTATTTCCCGAACAAGGCAGAGCTGTTCAAGGCGGTGGTCAACCAGGCGGTCGTGCCGAGCCTCGAACGCGGCGAAGCGCTGCTCGCTTCCGCCGACCTGCCGGCGGCGCACCTGCTCGCGGAGCTGATGCGCGGTTGGGCCGACACCGCGTTGTCGCCGGCCGGCGCGATCCCGAAGATCATGGTGGCGGAGGCCGGCAATTTCCCCGATCTCGCGCGCTTCTACCGCGAGGAGATCGTCGACCGCGGCATGGCGCTGTTCCGCCACGTCTTGCAGATCGGCATTGCGCGCGGCGAGTTTCGCGCCGTGGCGGACCTCGACAACGCCGTGCGCTGCATCGTCGCGCCGCTGCTGTTGTCGATGCTGTGGCGCCATTCGTTCGGCCGGCACGAGGCGGCGGGCCGCTTCGATCCCGAGGCAGTCTGCCGCAGCGAGCTCTGCCTGCTGCTTGACGGGCTGGCGAACGCGCCCGCCGCGCCGGCGCAACACAAAACCCGCGGGCCGCAGCGCGCGAACCGCGACCGCATCAGCGAAAAGGCGGCATCATGAGCCTCCTCGAAGAGGACCAGAACCGACCGGCCGAGGCCGAGCGGCAGGCGCCGGAACAGCGCGTCGCCGAGGCGCGCCGTCCCGAGCGGCCGGCGCCGCCGCCCGAGGCGCCGGCCGCACCGCCGCGCCAGCGGCGCCGGCGGCTGTTGGTGACGCTTGCCGCGCTGCTGGCGCTCGGCGTCATCGCCGGCGGCGTCAAATGGTGGCTTGTTACCCGCGATTGGCTCAGCACCGACGACGCGTTCATCGATACCCACATGGTCCAGATCAGCCCGCAGGTGGCGGGGCGGGTCATGGCCGTGCCGGTCGGCGACAACCAGAAGGTACGGGCGGGCGCGCTGCTCGTCGCGCTCGACCCGGCCGACTTCCGCGCCAGGCTCGACCAGGCGCTGGCCAATCGGCAGGCCGCCGAGGGGCAACTCGCGCAGGCCAACGCCCAGCTGCCGGTCGCCCGCGCCAATCTCGATGCGGCGAATGCGCAGGTGGCCGTCGCCCAGGCCGCCGCCGATAACGCCCAGGTTGCGCTGGCGCGCGACCGGATGCTGGTGCGCCTCGGCTCGCTGGCGATGTCGCAGCAGACGCTCGACAACGACACCGCAACCTGGCGCAGCGACGCCGCCAACCTCGCGGCGACGAAGGAGAAGGTGGCGGCCGCCAAGGCTCAGATCGGGCTCGACGAAAAGGACGTTGAAACCGCCGACGCCAACGTACGGGCGGCGGCGGCGCAGGTGGAACAGGCGCGCCTCAACCTCGGCTACACCGAAATCCGCGCGCCGCAGGGCGGCCGCGTCGCCAACAAGAACGTCGCGCCCGGCGATTATGTGCAAATCGGGCAGGCGTTGACGGCGCTGGTGCCGGAGCAGGTCTGGGTCACCGCCAATTTCCGCGAGACCGAAATCGGCCGGATGCGAGTCGGCGACCCGGTCGACATCTATGTCGACGCCTATCCCGGCCATGTCTTTCACGGCCGCGTGCAGAGCATCCAGCCCGGCAGCGGCGCCGCCTTCTCGCTGCTGCCGCCGGAAAACGCGACCGGCAACTACGTCAAGGTCGTCCAGCGGGTGCCGGTCAAGATCACCTTCGACGACGATCCGTCCGCCCATTGGCTGCTCGGCCCCGGCATGTCGGTCGAGCCTTACGTCAACGTGAGATGAGCACCGAGACGATCGACGGCCGCAGGGGCGGCCGCGCGCCGACCACGGCGCCGGCGCTCTCGCCGTGGGTCGTCGCGCCGACGGTCGGGTTGGCGGCGTTCATGGAAGTGCTCGACATTTCGATCGTCAACGTGTCGCTGGAACACGTCGCCGGCAGCATGGCGGCAACACCGGACGAGGCGACGTGGATCCTGACCGCCTACCTCGTCACCAACGCGATCGTGCTGCCAATCAGCGGCTGGCTGTCGCAGCGGTTCGGCCGCACGCGCTATTTTCTTGGCTCGATCATCGGCTTCAGCCTCAGCTCGCTGTTCTGCGGCCTGGCGCCGACGCTCGGCCTGTTGATCTTCGCGCGCGGCTTGCAGGGCATCGCCGGCGGCGGGTTGCAGCCGACCGCGCAGGCCTTCCTCGCCGACGCCTTTCCGCCCCAAAAACGCGGCCAGGCCTTTGCGATGTACGGGCTGGCGGTCGTGTTCGCGCCGGCGATCGGGCCGACCGTCGGCGGCTGGATCACCGACACGATGAGCTGGCGCTGGGTGTTTCTGATCAACGTACCGGTCGGCGTTATCGTCAGTCTGCTGGCGGTGCGCATTCTCACCGATCCGCCGGACGAGGCGGCGACGCGCGCAGCCCGCAAGAGCCAGGGCATCAACCTCGATTATATCGGCTTCGCGCTGCTGGTGGTCGGCATGTTCGCGCTGCAGGTCGTACTCGACAAGGGCCAGGAAGATGATTGGTTTCACTCCTCGCTGATCACCACCCTCGCCGTCACCGCGGTCGTTGGGCTCACGGCGTTCACGGTCTGGGAACTGCGCCGCGACGACCCGATCGTCGATCTGCACCTCTTCCGCGACCGCGCGTTCGCCTCCGGCAACCTGTTGATGTTCATGCTCGGCTTCACGCTGATGGGGACGACGGTGCTGCTGCCGCTGTTTACCCAGACGCTGCTCGGCTACACCGCCGAGCAGGCCGGATTGGTGCTGTCGCCGGGCGGGCTTGCGACGATGTTCATGATGCCGATCGTCGGCGCCCTGTCGGGCCGCATCGATGCCCGGCTGTTGATCGCGATTGGGCTGACCAGCACGGCATTTGCGATGTTCCACATGTCCGGTTTCAGCCTCAACGTCGATTTCTCGATGCTCGCCTGGGCCCGCGTCTATCAGTCGCTCGGGCTGGCGCTCTTGTTCATCCCGATCAACACCGCCGCCTATCAGGGCGTGCCAGCCGACAAGAACGCCAACGCCTCGGCGATCATCAACATGATGCGCAATCTCGGGGGCAGCTTCGGCATCGCGCTCCTGACGACCTATCTGGCGCGCCGTGAGCAGGTCAATCAGGTCACGCTGATCCGCCATGTAACGCCCTACAGCACCCCGACAAACCTGATGATGGGCGCGCTGCAGCACGCGTTCATGGCGGCGCATGGCAGCGCCGTCGGCGCCCTGCACCAGGCCGAGGCCGAGCTTTACGCAATGGTGCAGCAGCAGGCCGCGGTCCTGTCTTACATCCAGGCGTTCTGGCTCGTCGGCGGCGTGCTCGTGGCGATGATCCCGCTGGTGCTGCTGCTGCGCCGACCGCGGCCCGGCGCCGCGGCGGCACCGGCGCATTGAGGCGCCGCGACGCTACCATCGCGCCGCGCGGTCTCCTACAGTGCGGGAGATGACCGACCGCCGAGACCTGTTTCCGCCGATCGAGCCCTACCGCACCGGTCAATTGCGGCTCGACGCCCGCCACACGATGTATTGGGAAGAGTCCGGCAATCCGCACGGGCGGTCGGCGCTGTTCCTGCACGGCGGCCCCGGCGCCGGCGCCACGGCGGTGCATCGCCGCTTCTTCGATCCCTCGTTCTGGCGCATCGTCATCTTCGACCAGCGCGGCAGCGGCCGTTCGACGCCGCTCGGCGAGATCCGCGACAACACGCCCGACCTCTTGGTCGCCGACATCGAGCGCCTGCGCCAGGAACTCGGCATCGCAAACTGGCTCATCTTCGGCGGCTCATGGGGATCAACCTTGGCGCTGCTGTACGCCGCGGCGCATCCGCTGCGCGTCGCGGGGATTATCGTGCGCGGCATCTTTCTGTGCCGGCAGACCGAGATCGAGTGGTTTCTCGGCGGCATGCGAACGGTATTTCCCGAGGCGTGGCGCGCGTTTGCCGGGTTTCTGCCGGAGCCGGAGCAGGGCGACCTGCTGCTCGGCTACTACCGCCGGCTGGTCCATCCCGATCCGGCGGTGCACATGCCGGCGGCGCGCGCCTGGAGCATCTACGAGGGGGCCTGCTCGACGCTGCTGCCCAACCCCGAGACGGTCGCCACGTTCGGCGAAGACCGCCTCGCGCTCGGCCTGGCGCGCATCGAGGCGCATTATTTCCGCCATCACCTGATCCCCCCCGAGCGCGACCTCTGCGCGCGCATCGGCGCGATCCGCGATCTGCCGGCAACCATCGTGCAGGGGCGCTACGACATGGTCTGTCCGATCCGCAGCGCCGACGAACTGGCGCGGGCCTGGCCCGAGGCCGAATACATCATCGTCCGCGACGCCGGTCACTCCGCCATGGAGGCCGGCACCCGCGAGCAGCTGGTGCGGGCGACCGAACGCGCCAAACGCTGGTGAACTGGCGCTCGCCTGCTCGTTTCGCTTGCCGGCGCGGCAATCGCCTTTAAGATGCGGCGCAGCCGTGATGACTGCGAGGAAGCGGGGTGAAACCGAGCCCGATCGTGATGCCGGCGGCGCACGGCGCGATTCTGCCGGCGCTTGCCCTCTTCCTGCTCGTCGGGGCGGCATTGCCGGCCGCCGCGCAGGTGACGCTCGGCACGCAAGCGACCGACCCGCCGCGCGTCGAATTCGGCGTCGGCGCCTTCGACATCACCCCGAGCAGCTCCCACAAGGACAGCGAGACCGCAGCCGAATTCCGCGGCGAATACCATTTCGGCGACGTGCTGTGGGCGATCTCGCCGTTCATCGGCGTCTCGGGGACGAGCGACGGCGGGTTCTACGGCTATGGCGGGTTCGGCATCGACATCGATTTCGGGCCGAATATCGTGCTGACGCCGACCGCCGCGGCCGGGTATTTCGCGCGCGGCTCCGGCACCAATCTCGGCTCGTGGTGGGAGTTCCGCACCGGCGCCGAGCTGGCCTGGCGCCTTCCCAACCAGAGCCGCATCGGCATCGCCGTCAACCACACCTCGAATGCCGGTCTGACCCGGCTCAATCCCGGCGAGCAGTCGGTCGTGCTGACTTACAGCCTGCCGCTCACCCAATAGATCGAGGCGTCCGGCGATGGCAGCGTACGGCAGGCCGGCTCAGCCGTCGGCCGGCGGCGCGAACAGGTGCTGCGCCTCGGGATGCGTCATCGCCGCATGCAGCGCATCGAAGCGATGGGTCGCATGCATCTGCTCGACGACCTGGCGGATGACGCCGAGCGCAATGAGCGGCAACTGGGTCGCGGTGCTGATGCGGCGCACGCCGAGCGCCTCGAATTCGGCGACAGTCGGATAACCGGCGCGCGCGTTGATGTTGATCGGGGCCGGCACCGCCGCCGCGAGGCGTTCGATCGTCGCCGGGTCGCTCAGCGCGATCGGGTAGAAGCAATCCGCCCCGGCGGCGAGATAGGCGCGGGCGCGCGCGACCGCCTCGTCGAAGCGGCCTTCCTCGTCGCCGACATTTTTGATGTAGAGATCGGTGCGCGCGTTGATGACGAGCGGCACGCCGGCCGCGCGCCCGGCCGCGCGGGCCGCGGCAATCCGCTCGGCGGCCTCGCCGATCGGCCGGATCGGCAACGGACCATCGCGCAACCCGTCTTCCAGGTTCACGCCGACCGCGCCGGCGGCGATGATGTCGGCGACCGAACGCAGAACAGCCTCCGGGCTGTCGCCGTAGCCGCTCTCGATATCGGCGGTGACCGGCACGCTGACGGCACGCGCGATGCGCGCGGTCGCGGCGACGACCTCGTCCCACGGCGCCCGTTCGCCGTCGGCATAGCCCAGCGCCCAGGCGACGCCGCCGCTTGTCGTGGCGACCGCCGGATAGCCGCCGGCGACGACGATGCGGGCGCTGACGGCGTCCCACGCGTTGGGCAAAACCAGCAGCGGCGGCCCGTGGTGCATCGCGCGAAACAGCTCGGCCTTGATCATCTTCTCGGTATTCGGCATCGGCGCCCTCCCGCGCTGTTCATGGCGAGATTGCGTCGGCGCTGCTTCTATCGCAACCCTCTGCTCTGATGCAGCCAATCGCCGGTGCGGCGCAGCCCGCCGAAGGTGAAGATGTGCAGGCCGCCGATCGGCGCCGCCGGGCTTTCGCCCGCGGCAAGCGCCGCGATCAGGCCGTCGGGGGTGGCCTCGGCGAGGATGCGGGCAAAGGCTGTGTGATGTTTTGCGAGCGCCCGCAACGAGCCGGCGATGCCGCAGCGCACGGCGAACTTGGCCAGCGTCGCGACGCCGGCCGGGCCGGCGACGCCCACCCGCACCGGACAGTCGTCGAAGTCGCGCCGGAAGGCCGCGATCCAGCCGAGGATCGGCAGCGGATCAAAGCCGAACTGGGTCACGATCTCGGTCGTCAGCCCCTGCTGCGCGGCCGCCGCCAGCTTGCCGCATAACGCGCCATCGAGGGTGCGGCGGGCGATATGCGGATGGCCCTCCGGGTAGCCGGCAAAACCGACCCGGCGCATCCCGAAGCGCGCCAAGAGCCCGCTCTGCAGCAGCGCGAGCGCGTCTGGAAAAGGCCCGACCGGCGGATCGGCATCGCCGCCGATCAACAGGGCTTCGTCAACTCCCGCCTCGCCCGTCGCGCGGCGCAGGAAATCGGCGGCTTGCGTATAGCTCGCCAGCCGCCGCGCCGCGACGTGCGGCACCGGCAGAAATCCGGCGCGGCTCAGTCGGACGCAGGCCGCGACGATGTCGTGATGGGTGACGCTCGCCGGGTAGTTGACGTAGACGCGCATGCCGGAGCGAACCAGGTCGCGCAGCGGCGGGCCGGCCAGTTCGTCCTTCGGCGACACCTCGATCGAGGCCGCGGCAACGAGCCGCGCGGCCCGCTCCTGTCCCATCTGCCCGGCCGGCATCGCCAGCGCAGCCGGGGCGTGGCCCGTCGTCACCGCGCATCCCGCTTGCGCGAGATCACGTACGATTCGTCCCAGAACCACAGCCCGCCGTGGCGCTGCAGCGCCTCGCGCGTCGCCTCGAGATAGACGCCGCTGGCGATCGCGTCGGACAGGCGCTGATCCTCGATCTGCGCAACATAAACGGCGGCATTCCACGCGGCGAACAGCGTCGAGGTGCCGATCCGGTCGCCGATCTCGCTCGGCAGGGTGTGCATGTCATAGCGGAACAGCGAGCGGGCGTCGGAGTGCGCGCCGAAATTCAACGAGCGGCCGGCGCTGCCGAGCACCGCTTTCGTCGCCCGCAACAACGCATGGCGATCGGTCGTGAACGGGTTCTCGCCCGGCCAGATGCGTTGAATGATGTCGAGGCCGGGATCGTCCCCATGCGAATGAATCGCAATGAGTCGGCCGCCGGGCGCCAGAGAGCGGGCGAGCGGCGCGACCACGCGCCTTGCCTTGAACTCGATCGGCGCGCGGGCGCGATAGGGCTGGGAGGCAATGACGAGGTCGAAATCGGCCTGCGCGAAGCCGCGCCGCGGCCGCACCTGGTCCAACAGGAATTTGTGGTCGTCGCGGTAGATGACGAGGACAACCGGCTTTTCGTAAACCAACGCGCCGCTCTTGCCCTCGCGCACGCGCCAGTGCTCGGCAAGAAACGGCTGCAGTTCGGCGATCTGTTCCTCGAAATCGTGGGCCGTCCCACCGACGAGTGGGACGTCGTGCCACACGAGGCTCGTCGCCGCCGATACCGATGCCGGCGTCAGCCACGGCGCCTCGGCATAATACATGTTGGTGATGACGAGGACTGTCGCCGGATGCTCGTACAGCCGGTCGGGCATCTTTTCCAGCGCCAGACGCACGTCTTCGAGGCTGATCTCCTTGCCGACGATATAGAACGGCATCGTTGGAAAGCGGCTGTGCATTGCCCGCATCGTGCGCGCCAGAACGCTGCCGTCGCCGATGCCGGCATCGAACAACCGAACCGCCGGCGGCCGCGGATGCAGATTGGCCAGTTCCATGCCGATGCGCTGCGCAACGACCCATTTCTCGCTGCAGGTCGTCACGAACAGCAGGTATTTCTGCCGGTTGTCATAAAAGCGAAAGTTCCGCCCATCGTCGGCGGCCTGAGTGGGCAACAGCATCGGCGACAGCGCCGCCGCCGCGGCGCGGCCCTTGGCGGCCGCTTCGGTCGCCTCGGGCGTCTGCGTCATGAACGCACGCAGCCGGTCGGCCGTCTCGCTGGTAACCCGGCCGCCCTGACGCACGCGCCCGACCAGCTTGCCGTCATTGACCGCGAGCCGGCCGAATGTCGATTCGGCAATGCCGGCCCGGCGGCAATATTCGGAAATCTCGCGCAACAGCGCATCGCTCACGGCCCGCTCCTCCCACCGGGGATATTGGGCCGTCGCAACGCCCGAATCAATGATTTTTGGTCCCACTATCGATGTGGGAAATATCTATCGGAGATTCCCACTTCCGGCACGAGGGCCCGCACGTCGCCTTTCCTGGATTCCCGCCTGCGCGGGGAATGACGATTTAACTGGAGGCGACAGTGCTCTAGCAGCGGGGCGGGCCGATGCGTCAGAAGGCGACGCGGGCCGACGCGTCGCCGCCGAATTCGTCCGTCGCCTGCGCCTGGACTTCGCCGGTGATTTGGCCGCCGCATTCAACCTCGATCTGGCCATAGCGGATCGTCCCCGAGACCCGGCCGGTCGCGCGGATCAGCAGCCGCCGGCGCACGATCAGATTGCCCTCGAAGCGGCCGCGCACTTCCGCCTCGTCGATCGTTGCCGACCCCTTGAACAGCCCCGATTCGGCAATATCGACCTCGTGGCAGTTTTGCAGATTGGCCTCGACACTGCCCTCGACGATCAGCCGGTCGCAGGAGTTGATCTCGCCCGACAGCGAAATCTCGCGGCCGACGATCAGCTTGCGCGGCTCGCCGTCGCTGCGCCCTCGCGCGGCGGGAGCGGGCGCCGGCGCGGGTGCGGAGCGCGGCGCCAGCTCGGCCGGGCGCGGCGGCTCGGGCGTCGGGCGCGGCGGGTCGACAGGGCGCGGCGGCAGGGTGGTCGGCGCCGGCGTGCGGCCGAGCGGCGCAACCGTCGCCGACGGCCCGGAGGTGCGCGCCGGCTTCATCGGAATGCCGAGATCATCAGGTGCGTCCGACATCTTGCGGTCCTCTGCCTCGGGTTTCCTGCGGCTGAACATGGAGCGCGGTCCCCATCAAATTGCTGCCGGGTGCACGCGGCGAGTCGCGCCTTTCCGCAGCGGCGGCGCGGTGCCCCCGCACCGCCCGGGCGGTTCCCGGCGCGAGCCCTCGCAAGGCTACCGCCTCGACAGACGCGGGGCGCGAACATATCCGCTCGCCCTTGGGAAAACAAAAGAATTCGGGCCGGCCGGCGGCCGCGGCGGCGCGGTCGTGCAAGGGATCGCGAGCACTCGGTCACGGCAGCAGCTTGCCGGGATTGAGGGCGCCCGTGGGGTCGAGCGCGGTCTTGATGCGCCGCATCAGGTCGAGTTCGGCGCCGCCGCGCCACTCGGGCATCATGTACGGCTTCAGCCGGCCGATGCCGTGCTCGGCCGAGAAGCTGCCGTCGAGCTCGCGCACGATCGTGTTGACCGCGTCCATCAGCTCGTGGTCGCGGGCGAGGAACGCGGCGCCGTCGGCGCCCTCCGGCTGCACCAGGTTGACGTGGATGTTGCCGTCGCCGAGATGGCCGAACGGCACGTAGCGCAGACCGGGCACGAGGCGGGTGCAGACCGCGGCGGCGAGGCGGATCAGCTCCGGCACCTTCGAGACCGGCACCGAAACGTCATTCTTGACCGAGGCGCCGGCACGCTTCTGCGCTTCCGAATGCTCTTCGCGCAGGCGCCAGAGGCGGGCGCGCTGCTGGCCGCTCTCAGCGATGACCGCATCACCGACAACGCCCGCCTCCAGCGCCGCCGCCAGGACGGTTTCGAGCGCGCCGCGCAGATCGGCGCCGGCCCGCGGCGTCGCCAATTCGATGAGCACGTAATGATCCGCCGGCCGCGCCAGCGGCAGACCGGCGCCGGGAATGTGGCGCAACACCAGCTCGACCCCCGCGCCCGACATGTATTCGTAAGCCGAGATCGCCGAACGGTCGTGCTGCTGCAGCCGGTTGAACAGGTCGAGCGCCGCCTCGGGCGAGGCGACCGCGCACAGCGCCACCGCAACCTCGCGCGGCCGCGGATAGAGCTTCAGGACGGCCGCCGTGATGATGCCGAGCGTCCCTTCGCTGCCGACGAATAATTGCCGCAGGCAATACCCGGTATTGTCCTTGTGCAGGCGGCGCAGGCCGTTCCACACCTGCCCATCCGGCAGCACGACTTCGAGCCCCAGCACGAGGTCGCGGGCGTTGCCGTAGCGCACCGTGTTGTTGCCGCCGGCATTGGTCGCGAGCACGCCGCCGATCTGCGCCGAACCTTCCGAACTGATCGACAGCGGCAAGAGGCAGCCGGCCGCGTCGGCCGCCTGCTGGGCGCGCTGCAACGGCACGCCCGCCTCGATCTCCATCGTCATGTCGAGCGGATCGATCGCGCGCACGCGGTTGAGGCGCGTCAGGCTCAGGATGATCTCGGAACCATCCTCGCTGACCGCGGCACCACCGACCATGCTGGTGTTGCCGCCCTGCGGCACGATCGCGACGCCCGCCGTGGCGCACAGCCGCACCGCGTCGGCGACTTCCGCCGTCGTCGCCGGGCGCAGCACCGCCGGCGTGCGGCCACGGTAAAGCCGGCGCCAATCCTCGCAATAGGGCGCGGTGTCGGCAGGATCGGTCAGGATGCCATTGGCGCCGAGCCGGGCGCGCAACCGGTCGATCAGGGCGTCGAGATCGAGGCGTGCGGCCATGCCGGTCTCACGCGACGATCGCGACCGGCTGCTGCTGCGCGCCGGCGCCTGCCGCAGGGAACAGCAGCTCCTCGTAAACGTCGATCGTGCGCGCGCACATCTCCTCGCAGGTGTAGCCGGACGCCGCGACGTGCGCCCGCGAACGCCGCGCCAACGCCGCCCGCGCGGCCGGGGACAGCGCCAGCGCCTCGCCGATCGCGGCGGCGAGCGCCGCCGGATCACCGGGCGCGGCGAGCCATCCCGTGGCGCCGGGCACGATCGTCTCGCGCGCCCCGCCATGGTCGGTCGCGACGACCGGGCGACCCATCGCCTGCGCCTCGACGACGATCCGGCCGAACCCCTCGGGGTCGGTCGAGGCTGAGACGACGACATCGGCCAGCGCATAGGCGGCCGGCATGTCGCGGCAATCCTCGACGATGCGGAACCGACCGACAACCCCCAGCCGCTCGATCGCCGCTTCGAGTTCGCGCCGGAAGCCGCTTCGCTGCTCGCCGCCGACCAGGAGGCAGCACAGATCGGGCCGGCCGAGGCGGGCGATCGCGGTAATGAAATCGAGGCCGCCCTTCCACCGCGTGAGCCGCCCCGGCAGCATGACGACGCGGCAATCGTCGGGCACCCGCCACGCTTCGGCCAGCCGGGCGACCCGTTCGCCGCCGACCCGGCGCGGATCGAAGGCGGCGAGATCGACGCCGCGCGGAATGACCCGCAGCCGGTCCGCCCCGACGCCATAGGTTCGCGCAGCGTAGTCCCCGACAAACTCCGAGATCGCGATGACCCGCTCGCCCCGCGCCATGACCGAGTTGTACCAGCGCTTAAGCGGCAGGTCGGTGTCGTAGGCGCTGTGAAACGTCGTGACGAAGCGGCGCCCGGTGGCGCGCGCTGCGGCCCACGCGCTCCACGCCGGCGCGCGGCTGCGGGCATGCACGATGTCGATCCCGTGGCGTCGGATGATGTCGGCGAGGCGAGTGACGTTGTGGCGGATGACCAGCGGGTTTTTCGACGCCAGCGGCAGGCTCAGGTGGCGGGCGCCGGCGCGCCGCAACTGATGCTCCATCGGGCCGCCCGACGAGACGACATAGGCGGTCCAGCCGGAAGCGACGAGCGCCGCCGCGACATCAACCGCACCGCGCTCGGCGCCGCCCGACACCAGCGCCGGGATCACTTGCAACACGGCCGGCGGGCGGCCTTCTGCGGGCGCGCCCGCGATGTTATCGTTCGTCCGCATGCGACTGCTTTAGTGCCTCGATGGAAGAAGCCGGCGACCCGGCGCCGCCGCCGATCCTAGCACGCCCGGACGGCGCAACAATTGCCTACCGTGCGCGCTCAGGAGCAGCGCCCGGGATCGTTTTCCTCGCCGGCTTCCGCTCCGCCATGACCGGCAACAAGGCCTTGTTTCTCGACGACTATTGCCGGCGGCGCGAGCGCGCCTATGTGCGCTTCGACTATTTCGCGCACGGCCGATCGAGCGGCGATTTCGCGCTCGGTACGATCGGCCGGTGGGCCGACGACGCCGTCGCGATCATCGATTCGCTGACCGCGGGGCCGCAGGTTCTCGTCGGCGCCAGCATGGGCGGCTGGATCATGCTGCTGGCCGCGCTGGCCCGCCCGGAGCGTGTCGCGGCGCTCATTGGCATCGCCGCGGCGCCCGATTTCACCGCGGACCTCTTGCCGCGGCGCCTGTCGGCCGAACAGCGCCGCGCGCTCGACGCGGAGGGCCGCGTCGTGTTGCCCTCCGAATACGACCCGGCCGGTTATCTTTATACGAAAGCGCTGATCGAGGACGGCAACCGGCACCTGCTGCTCGCGCGGCCGATCCCGCTCGACATGCCGGTGCGGCTCTTGCACGGGACCGCCGACGCCTCGGTGCCGTGGCAATCGAGCCTCAAGCTCGCCGAGCGCCTGACGAGCCGCGATGTCACGCTGACGCTCGTCAAGGGCGGCGACCACCGCCTCTCCACCCCCACCGACCTCGCCCGCCTCGCACATACGCTGGACGCTTTGATCGAGACGCCCGCCGTCACGCCGGCGGCGGGCCGTTCGCGTGAAGGTTGAGCGCGGCGTAGACGAACGCATTGACCGGGGTCGGGATATCGTGGCGGCGGCCCAATTCGACGACCTTGCCGGCAAACCACGCCAGTTCGAGGCGGTTGCCGCGCAACAGATCGTTGCCCATCGAGGTCATGTGATGGTCGGGCATCGAGCGCAACATCGCCAGGCTCTGCGCCTCGGCGTCGGGCGGCAGGCGAACGCCCTCGGCGCGGCCGACCGCCAGCGTCTCCCGGAGACTCGCTTCGACCAGCGCCCAGCTGTCGGGATCGGCGCGGTAGCGGCCGAGCGGCGCGCGGGTCAGCGCGTTGACATTGGCGAGCGGCACCAGCACGAGGAATTTCTCCCAGAGCGGCACCATGACATCGGGGCTGAAGACGCCCTCGATGCCGGACGCTGCGCAGGCCTCGCGCAACGCCGCGCCGCGCCGGCTCAGGCTGCCGTCGAGTTCGCCGAAGGTCATGCGCATATAGGTGCCGGTCTGCCGCACGATTCCCGGCGCGACGATCGAGCCG
>DATJUL010000246.1:0-6102 GCA_035502295.1 Allostellaceae bacterium
CACCTACGGCACGATGGGCGTCGGCCTCGGCCAGGCGATCGCCGCCGCCGTCGCGTGTCCCGACCGGCCGGTCGTGCACCTCTCGGGCGACTCGGCGATCGGCTTCTCCGGCATGGAGATGGAGACGCTGTGCCGCTACAATTTCCCCGTGAAGATCGTCGTGTTGAACAACGGCGGCATCGGCCCGGGCATGCCGGAAATCCCGGAAAACCCGATGATGAACATGCGGCCCAACACGCTGATTTGGGGCGCCCGCTACGACCGCATGATGGAAGCCTTCGGCGGCAAGGGCTTCTATGTCGAAGACCCGAAAAACCTGCCGGGCGCGCTGCAGGAAGCGATGAACTTCAAAGGTCCGGCGCTGGTCAACTGCCTCCTCAGCCAAGGCTCCGGCCGCAAACCCCAGCAATTCCGCTGGCATAGCTGACGCACGACCACCTCGTCATGGCCGGGCCTCGGCCCGGCCATCCATGATCGAGGGCCGCTCCACCCGGAGCGGCCCTCGCCGCGAGCCGCGTAGGATGGGTTGAGCGCAGCGAAACCCATCATCGCCGCGGCGCCGGCCATGTCGATGGGTTTCCCGGCTTTCGCCGGGGTCAACCCATCCGACCATCCTGGTCCGGGAGTTCGTCGCCTGCGACCGGCGGCTGGCCGCTTCCGGCGCGGGCCAGGACGCGCAGCGCCGCGGGGATATCGGCGCGCGCCGCGCGTTCGGCGAAGTAAGCCTCGGTGCGCAGCGCCGAGAGCTTTTCGGCGACCGCAACGTTGATCAGCTGGTTGAGCGCCACACCCTCGGCCTCGGCCAGCTTGCGGGCTTCTTCCAGCAGCGACGGCTGTAGCCGCAGCGCGAAATTGCTTTTTCTCATCCTCGCCTCTCCAATCGCTTCAGCGCCTCGCCGGGGGTCAGCACGGCGATGCCGACCTGCCGCACCCTCGGCGCAAAGTCGCGGCGGTTGAACGTCACGATTCCCTCGGCCCGGCCGTTTGCCGCGGTTTCCAGCACCATGTCGTCGTCTGCGTCGGCCAACAACGGACGCCACAGGAATGCCAGTCTCACGCGTTCCGCGACCGCCGCCACGGCGTCAAGCAACGCACCGACCTCCGCGGCGGTCAATCTGGCGACCCTCAGGTGCTCGGGCCGCGTCATGACCGCCTCGTATTCGATCATCAGCGGCACCGATACCAACGGCGTCACGCCCTCTCGTCGCAGCGCCCTCTCCAACAATCGCCGCGACGCTCCGCTGTCGCTGCGAATGGCGGCAACCATCGTCGCCGTGTCGAGCACGAGCCGCATCCGCTCCCATGTTTGATATTGCACGCGATAGCGCAAGCCCTTTACCCTGATGTGACGCAAGGCGTGGGTGGCCGGAGCGCGTCCGGGCACGGGGACCAGGGTCTTGGCGGCGGCAGATGGCCTACGAGGTTTTTCGGGTCGAGATCACGCGCGACGAGACGCGCGAGGCTGGCGCGGCCTTGATCGAGATCACCGCGTATTTCGACCGCATGCCGGAAACCAACCTCGCGACGCGCGGCATGCTGACCCGCGCGCAGAAGGGCGTGTGGAACAGCCGGCTCTCGTTCACCGGCGATTTCGCGAGCCTCGCGGAAGCCCTGGCGGCGATCGACGCGGCCTATCCCGAGGCCCGGCAGATCCGCTGCTACGAATACACGGTCGATGACGAATACGCCCGCGAAGTGGCACCGCTCGTCAAGGCGTCCGGCGCCTGGGCGCCCGCCGCCGCGCCGTGATTGCGTCGCCGCCGCGCCAAATGCTTGTCGAAACGCTGCCGGACGGCGAAACTGTCGCGATCGGGGAAGAGGCGCCGCGCGATATCCATGATCCGCTTGACGAAGAGGCTCTTGTTCGCGATCGAGGCCGTGCTCGACATCGCCTATAACGCCGGCACGACGCCGGTGCGCTCGCTTGAGATCACCGAGCGTGAGGGCATTCCGCGCCGCTATCTCGAACCGGTGCTGCAGGAACTGGTGCGCGCCAGGATTCTCGTCGGCATCCGCGGCCCGAGCGGCGGCTATCGCCTGGCGCGCGAGCGCCGCCGCATCAGCCTCGGCGACATCGTGCGCACCGTGCGCAACCTCGAAACCGGCGAGGACCCGATCAGCGACCCGGCCGGCAGCGCGCTCGGCCACGCGGTCGTGCGGCCGCTGTGGCTCGAATTGCAGGACGAGACGATGCGCCGCCTCGACGCGCTGACGCTGGAAGAGCTGTGCGCGCGGGCGCACCGCGCCGGCATCGAAGGCCGCGCCGCTTCCGGCGGCGATTTCGACATCTGACGGCACCCGGAGGATTGGCGAGATGAGGCAAGCGGATTATGCGATCGTCTTCGATCCGCGCGGGCGGGTCGCCGCCGAGCGGATCGCGCCGGCGCCACGGCCGCCGGCGCTCGACGGTCTGCGGCTCGGCATCCTCGACAACACGAAGTGGAACGCCGGCCGCCTGTTGCGCAAGACCGCGGTGCTGCTCGGCGAGCGCGCCCGCTTTGCCGCGGTCAATTACTACCGCAAGGAAAGCTTCTCGAAACCGGCCGACCCGGCGCTCATTGCCCGCATCGCCGCCGACAACGACATCGTGCTGACGGCGATCGGCGATTGAGGCTCGTGCACGTCGTGCTGTACGCATGACGGCATCGCTCTCGAAACCCTGGGGCGGCCGACCGCGGTCGTCGTGACGCGCGAGTTCGTGCACGAAGCGGAGGTGCAGCGCGCCGCACTCGGCATGCCCGATCTCGCGCCCGTCGTCATCGACCATCCGCTCAGCACGCTGTCGGACGCCGAGATCGACGCCCGCGCCGCCGCGGCCGCCGCGCAGGCGATGGTCGTCTGGTTGAGCGGCTAGCCGCGGCAACGGCGCGGCGCTACAGTCCGCCAACCCCAGTATTCGGCGAGGACAGATGCAAGCGATCCGCATCGGCCAATTCGAGATCGGCAAGGTCGCTGATTTTGCCGGACCGTCCTTCGACCCGGTGGAATTCTTTCCCGATTACGACCCGGAGGTCGTGCGCGCCAACCGCGACCTGATCGGGCCGGCGCTGCTCGATCCGGCGAGCGGCAAGCTGGTGTTCAGCTTTCACAGCTTTGTCGTCCGGACCGGGCATCACACGATCCTCGTCGACGCCTGCATCGGCAACGACAAGGAGCGCCCGGCGCGGCCGCAATGGCACCGCATGAAAACCTCGTACATCGGTGATCTGGCGCGGCTCGGCGTGCGCGTCGAGGACGTCGATTACGTCATGTGCACGCATCTCCATTGGGACCATGTCGGCTGGAATACGCGGCTCGCCGACGGCAAATGGGTTCCGACGTTTCCCAACGCGCGATACGTCATGGCACGGCGCGAGGTCGAGCATTGGCAAGGGGTGCATGACAGCGGTGCCGACACGCCGCATGCGACCGCGTTCGGCGACAGCATCCTGCCGGTCATCGCAACCGGCCAAGCGCTCCTGGTCGGCGACGATTACGCGCTCGACGACGGGCTGTGGTTCGAGCCCTATCCCGGCCATACGCCCGGCAACGTCGTGATCCACGCCCGCTCCGGCGGCGAACGCGGCATTTTTGTCGGCGACGTGCTGCACCACCCGCTGCAATGCCTGAAGCCGGAATGGTCGACGCGCGCCTGCAGCGATCCCGACGGCTCGCGCGCGAGCCGCGCCCGCCTCATCGAGGAGTACGCCGACAGCGGCACGCTGATCATGCCGGCGCATTTCCCCGATCCCACCGCCGGCTGGATCCGCCGCCACCGCGCCGCGTTTCGCTTCGATTTCCGCGGATAGACGAGGCGGCGTCAAACCGCCGCACGCAGCGCGCGCAGCGCCGCGGCCAGTTCGGAGCCGCGATAGGGCTTGGCAAGGAACGCAAATTCGCCGCCGGTCGCCGCGCCGCTGCGGACCGACCGCGCTGCCGTCGGATATCCCGATGCCAACAGCACCCGCAGCTGCGGCCGCAGCTGCAAGGCTGTGCGCGCCAGTTCGATACCATTCATGCCGCGCGGCATGACGATGTCGGTGAACAGGATGTCGATGCGGCCTTCCCGCTGAAGCACGGCGAGCGCGCTCGACCCGTCCGGTGCGGTCAGTACCTCGTAGCCGATCCCGCGCAGGCTTTCGACCGTGACTTGCAGGACTTCGGGATCGTCCTCGACGACCAGTACACGGCCGATTGCGGTATCGCGTCGCGGCTTGCCGCTTCTCGCCTCGCTATGCGCCGCGGCGGCGGCCGCGGGCAGATAGAGCATGACCGTGGTGCCGCATCCCGGTGTGCTGTCGATCGCGACATGGCCGCCCGACTGCATCGCGAACCCGTAAACCTGGCTGAGGCCGAGGCCCGAACCCTTGCCGACTTCCTTGGTCGTGAAGAACGGCTCGAAGGCGCGCGCCATGACGGAAGCCGGCATCCCCTCGCCGCTGTCGCGCACCGCGACCGTCACATAGTCCCCCGGAGGGATGTCGGACATCGCCGTGGCGCGCGCCGCATCGATCGACTCGCGGCCGGTGGCAATGACCAGCGTGCCGCCCCGCACCATCGCGTCGCGGGCATTGACGACGAGATTGAGCAGCGCGGTCTCGAATTGCGGCCCGTCGACATTGGCGGCGACCGGAAGCTGCGACGGCCGCAACTCGAACGCAATCGGCTCGGGACAGGCGCGGCGCAGCACCGCTTCGAACCCGGCGACAAGGCCGTTGATGTCGTGCGCCTGCGGCCGCAGCTGCTGGCGGCGCGAAAAGACCAGCAATTGCTGCGTGAGCCGAGCGCCGCGTTCGGCCGCCCGCTGTGCGCTCTCGATGATGCGTCGCCGCTGCACCGCGTCGCGCGTCGGCGCCGACAACAGGTCGAGCGCATTGGCGATGACGGTCAACAGATTGTTGAAATCGTGCGCAACGCCGCCGGTCAGCTGGCCGATCGCCTCCATTTTCTGCGACTGCGCCAAGGCCGCGCGCGCCCGCTCGAGCTCCTCTTCGGCCCGCTTTTTTTCGGTCAAGTCGCGCGTGATCTTGGTGAAGCCGATCAGCGCGCCGTCCTTGTCGAGGATGCGACCGACCACTATGCTCGCCCAGAACCGCGTGCCGTCCTTGCGCGCACGCCAGCCTTCGCCCTCGAACCGCCCGTCCCGTGCCGCCGCATCCAGCGTGCGCGCCGGCGCGCCCGCTTCCCGGTCTTCCGGCGTATAGAGCAGCGAGAAATGACGGTTGATGATGTCGTCGGCCGCGTACCCGTTGATGCGCTGGGCCCCCGGGTTCCAGGTCGTCACGATCCCGTCGGGATTGAGCAGCACGATCGCATAATCGACGATGCCCTGCACCAGAATGCCGAACAGCTGGTCGCTGCCGGGCGGCAGCAGCGCTTCGTCAGCAGATTTCTTCGGCGATGGAGCTCCGTCCGGAACGCTCATGCCGGCCTTCGCCCCGACACGATCAGGAGACGGTGCGGCATAGCCATTTGATCTTTGTTGTCGCTGCCGATCGCAAGAAACACCGCCACAACGCAACCCCGCTGAAAGTAAGACCCCGGCCCTTGGAAATGGCGCTGGCGCGGCCACTCAGGCATAGTAACCGGCGATGCGCCCGTTGGTTCCCTTCGCTCAGGATCTGGTCCTTGTCGGCGGCGGCCATGCGCATGTCCATGTGCTGAAGCGGTTCGGCATGCGGCCCGTCGCCGGGGTGCGGCTGACGCTCGTCGCCCGCGACCTTGCGACGCCGTATTCCGGCATGCTGCCGGGCTATGTCGCCGGGCTTTATCGCTTCGCGGATTGCCATATCGACCTCGTGCGATTGGCGCGCTTTGCCGGCGCGCGGCTGATACGCACCGAGGCCTCGGGCCTCGACCGCGCCGGACGAGAGGTGCTGTGCCGCGCCCACCCGGCGCTCCGCTACGATATCGTCTCGCTCGACATCGGCTCGACGCCGCGGCTCGATGCCGTGCCCGGCGCCGCCGAATACACGACCGCGGTGAAGCCGATCGCCGATTTTGCGGCGCGCTGGGAGGCGCTGCTGGAGCGCGCGCAGCGCGAGGGCCGCGTGCGGCTCGCGATCGTCGGCGGCGGCGCCGGCGGCGTCGAATTGGCGCTGGCCGCGCAGCGCCGCCTGGCAC
>DATJUL010000247.1:0-2412 GCA_035502295.1 Allostellaceae bacterium
CGCTGATGGATTCGGTGCCGATCGTCTGTCTGACCGGGCAGGTGCCGACACACCTGATCGGCAACGACGCGTTTCAGGAAGCCGACACGACCGGCATCACGCGGCCGTGCACCAAGCATAATTATCTGGTGAAGGACGTCGCCGATCTGGCGCGCGTGCTGCACGAGGCGTTCTACGTCGCGAAAAGCGGCCGTCCCGGCCCGGTTGTCGTCGATCTGCCGAAGGACGTGCTGTTCGCCGTCGGCTCGTATACCGGCCCGGAGCAGGCGCAGCACAAGACCTACCGACCGCAGATGGAGGCCGATCCGGCGCGCGTCGCCGAAGCCGCCGCTCTGCTCGCCGCGGCGAAGCGGCCGCTGTTCTATGGTGGCGGCGGGCTGGTCAATTCCGGCCCCGAGGCATGCGCCCGGTTTGCTGAACTGGTCCGCACAGTCGATGCGCCGTGCACACTGACATTGATGGGATTGGGCGCGTTTCCGGCGAGCGACCCGCATTTTCTCGGCATGGTCGGCATGCACGGCATGTACGAATCGAACATGGCGATGCACGATTGCGACCTGCTCGTCGCCGTCGGTTCGCGCTTTGACGACCGGGTGACGGGCCGGCTCAACGCCTTTTCGCCGGGATCGAAGAAGATCCACGTCGACATCGATCCCTCCTCGATCAACAAGAACGTGCGGATCGATGTGCCGTTGCTCGGCGATTGCGCCGCGGTGCTGGGCGCGCTGTTGGCGCGGTTGCGCTCAATGGCGCCGCGTCCGGACGGCGCGGCGCGGCAGGCGTGGTGGAAACAGATCGAGGCGTGGCGGGCGCGCGACTGCCTCAGATATGACCGCACGCGCCGCGATCTGATCAAGCCGCAATACGCGCTCGAACGCCTTTATGCGCTGACCCGCGAGCGCGACCCCTACATCACCACCGAGGTCGGCCAGCACCAGATGTGGGCGGCGCAATTCTACAAGTTCGACAAGCCCTGCCATTGGATGACCTCGGGCGGGCTCGGCACGATGGGCTACGGCCTGCCAGCGGCGATGGGGGTGCAGGTCGCGCATCCTGACGCGCTCGTCATCGACATCGCCGGCGAAGCCTCGATATTGATGAACATCCAGGAGATGTCGACGATCGCCCAATACCGCCTGCCGGTGAAGGCGTTCATCCTCAACAACCAGTACATGGGCATGGTGCGGCAGTGGCAGGAACTGCTGCACGGCGGCCGCTATTCCGAAAGCTACACCGCGGCGCTGCCGGATTTCGTCAAGCTGGCCGATGCCTTTGGCGCGAAGGGGATGCGCGTCGAACGGCCGGACGATCTGGACGACGCGATCCGCGAGATGATCGCGACGCCCTGCGCCGTCGTCGTCGATGTCGCGGTCGATCAGACCGAGAACTGCTTTCCGATGATCCCCTCCGGCGCGGCCCACAACGAGATGCTGCTCGGGCCGGCCGACAAGCCCGAACAGCCGGTCTCGGAAGAGGGCATGGTGCTGGTGTGAGCGCCGCTGGCCCGCGATCCGTCGTCATTGCGAGCGAAGCGAAGCAATCCCGATCCGGGTCGGGCCTCGGCGGCGGGATTGCTTCGTCACCTTCGGCTCCTCGCAATGACGACCCAAATGACGGTTGACGGCGTGTCGGACGCGATCGAGCGCCATACGATCGCCGTGCTCGTCGATAACGAACCGGGCATATTGGCGCGCGTCGTCGGCCTCTTTTCCGGGCGCGGCTACAACATCGACAGCCTGACCGTCGCCGAAGTCGATCGCGCCAACAAATTGTCGCGCATCACGATCGCGACCTCCGGCACGCGCATGATCATCGAGCAGATCAAGGCGCAACTGTCGCGCCTCGTCCCGGTGCACAGGGTGAGCGATCTGACCGACGAGGGGCCTTATGTCGAGCGCGAGTTGGCCTTGATCAAGGTCGCCGGCAAGGGCGAGGGCCGCATCGAATCGCTGCGCCTGGCCGACGTGTTTCGCGCCCGCGTCATCGACTCGACGACCGAGAGCTTCGTGTTCGAGATGACCGGCTCGGCCGACAAGCTGAACGCCTTTATCGCCCTGATGGAGCCGCTCGGCCTCGTCGAGGTGTCGCGCACCGGCGTCGTCGCGATATCCCGCGGCCCCGCCAGTTTTTGATTGTCACCACGAAGGCACAGAGGACACGGAGGACACCCAAAACGTCATCCCGGCGCAGGCCGGGACCCACGGTTCAATCAGTCGAGCGGTCGATAGGTGGATCCCGGCCTGCGCCGGGATGACAATTTCTCTGTGAGCTCCGTGTCTGCGTGGTTCAACGTAGGAGATGGAAATGCGCGTCTATTACGATCGCGACGCCGATGTGAACCTGGTGAAGTCGAAAAAGGTCGCGGTCATCGGCTATGGCAGCCAGGGCCACGCCCACGCGATGAACCTGCGC
>DATJUL010000248.1:0-7576 GCA_035502295.1 Allostellaceae bacterium
CGGTTATGACGGGGTCGGCTTCAACGAGCACCACTGCTCGCCCTATGGCCTGATGAACAGCCCCAATCTGCTGGCCGCCTCGGCGGCGCAGCGCACCAAGAACCTGAAACTCTTGATCTACGGCAATCTGTTGCCGCTGCACAATCCGCTGCGGCTGGCCGAAGAATTGGCGATGATCGACTGCCTGTCGAAAGGGCGGCTGATCTCCGGTTTTGCCCGCGGCATCCTCAGGGAATACCAGGTGCACAACGTGCCGTTGGGGGAATCGCGGGCGCGCTTTGAGGAAGCCTACGACATCGTGACCCGCGCGTGGACCGAGGAAGTCTTCAACTATGAGGGCAAGTTCTGGTCCTATCACGATGTCGCGCTGTGGCCGCGGCCGGTGCAACAGCCGCACCCGCCGATCTGGATGCCGATCGTCGGCAGCCAGGAATCGATCGAGTTCGCCGCCAAGCACAATCTGCCGATCACGCCTGGCCTCGGGCGCCATCGCGGCCTGCGCGACGACATCATCCGCTATTACGCGAAATGCCTGGCCGCTTCCGGCCACCGCATCACCCCCGGCCACCTCTCGCTCGGCGTCACCGCCTATGTCGCCGATTCGAAACAGCGAGCCTTGCAGGAATACGGGCCGCACATTCTCTATTTCAACCGCACGCTGTTCAGCCACGGCAATTTCATCGAGACCGAGAAGCAGCGCGAAAGCGGCTATACGACGCAGTCCTCGACCGATTACGTGCGGCCGGAAAACCTGCGCGCCGCGGCCAATCTGCGCTCCGAATTCCGCAACCTGACGATGGCGCAGCTCGAAGAACAGGCCGAGACGATGCCGATGGGCACGGCCGACGAGGTCGCCGAGCGCATCATCCAGGCGTGCGACAGCGCCGGCGCCAACCAGGTGCAATTGGCGATGAACCGCGGCTGCCTGCCGCACGATCTGTTCATGAACCAGATCGAGCGTTTCGCCCGCGAGGTGTTGCCGCGCCTCCAGGCGCACGACGTGAAGACCGTGCCGGCCGCCGAAGAGGTCATGGCGTAGCCGCGCCGATCACGGCGTCGGCCGTCATCCCGGCGGCGCGCATCGCCCGGATCGTCAGCGCGCCGTCGCGCTTGGCGAGGCGATGCCCGGCCGCGTCGGTCAGCAGCGGGTGATGCCGGTAGCCGGGCGTCGGCAGGCCGAGCAGCGCCTGCAATAACCGGTGGATGTGGGTCGCGGCGAAGAGATCGGCGCCGCGCGTGACCAGTGTCACGCCCTGCACCGCGTCGTCGACCGTCACCGCGAGATGATAGCTCGCCGGAAATTCCTTGCGCGCCAGCACGACATCGCCCGCCGCCGCCGGCTCGGCCGCGATCGGGCGCCCGTCCTCATGCCACGTGAGCGGCCCGGTGTGTTCGAGCGCCGCCGCGACATCGAGACGCAGCGCATAGTCCGGCGCCGCGTCCCGTCGCGCGGCGCGCTCGGCCGCGCCGAGGCGACGGCAGGTGCCGGGATAGGGCGCGCCCAATTCGCCCTGCGGCGCGCCGCCGGCGCGGCGGATCTCGGCCAGGATGTCGCGCCGCGTGCAGAAGCACGGGTAGAGGAGGCCCGCCGCATCGAGCCGCGCCAGCGCCGCGCGGTAATCGGCGACATGCTCGGATTGCCGGCGCACCGGGCCGTCCCAATCGAGGCCGAGCCAGGCGAGGTCTTCGATGATTGCGTCCGCGAAGTGCGGCCGGCAGCGGGTGTCGTCGATGTCTTCGAGGCGCAATAGAAAGCGGCCGCCGGCTTGGCGCGCCGCGCGCCAGCCGGTAAGCGCCGAGCGGACATGGCCCAGATGCAGATATCCCGTCGGGCTCGGCGCAAACCGTGTCACGACGGCGGCGGCGCCCAATCACAGCTCCCAGAAGCGGAGGAACTTCGGCCAACTATCGGACGGCGGGATCGGGCTGAAATTGAGCGGGTTCTGCCGTTCGACCGCCCCCGGGGTGGGCAATTGCGACGCCTCCCAGCCGCCGCCCAGCGCCTCGATCAGCGCGACGCTGGCGACGAGCCGGCTCTGGCGGATGTTGGCTAAGGTCACGGCATCGGTCAGCGCCGTCTGCTCGGCGACGATGACGCTGGTATAGGCCACCGTGCCCGCCTTGTACTGGTTGTCGATGATGCGCTCGGCCTCACGCGCGGCGGTGACGGCGTTCGCCTGCACCTTCGCCTCCTCTGCCAGGATGCGCTGGGCGGCGAGTTCGTCCTCGACCTGCTGCAGCGCGGTCAACACGGTCTGCCGATAGGTGGCGACCGCCGCGTCATAGGCGGCGCGCTGCTCCTCGACCGTGGCCTGGTTGAGGCCGCCGTTGAACAAGCTCTCGGCGAGATTGCCGCCGAGCGACCAGGTGCGGGCGGGGGCGGTGAGCAGGTTCGCCAGCATCGCCGCTTCGCTGCCCGACTGCGCCGACAGCGTGACATCGGGGAAGAACGCCGCCTCGGCGATGCCGATCTCGGCGTTGGCGGCTGCCATCTGGCGTTCGGCCGCGGCGATGTCGGGGCGGCGCTCGATCAGTGCGGCGGGCAGCCCGGCGGGAATTTGCGGCACGGCGATGACCGCCGTCGTCGGCGCGATCGTCAGCGCCGCCGGCGGTTCGCCGATCAGCACGGCGATCGCGTGTTCGAGCGCCGCCCGCGTGTTATCCTCAGCGATCGCCTGCGCCCGCGTGCTGTCGAGTTGCGCCTCGGCCTGCGCCACCGCCGATTGATCGGTCGTGCCGGCGCGGTACTGGTTTTGCGTGATCTGCAGCGATGCCGCGTAGGCGTTGGCCGAGGCGGTCAAGAGGCGCTCCAGTTCGTCGGTGACGCGCAGCTGCACATAATCGCTGGCGAGCGTTCCCTGCGCCGCGAGCCGCGCGTTGGCGAGGTCGCCCGCGTCGGCCTGCGCGGTCGCAATATTGGCTTCGACGAGGCGATCGATTTTGCCCCACAAATCCGGCGTCCAGCTTGCCGCCGCGTCGAGCGAGAAGCTGTTCGAGATGAACCCGGAACTCCCGGCGATGCCGCCGACCGCCGAGGCGCCCCCACCCGGCGTGCGCGTGCGCGTCGCCGCGGCGTTGCCGGTGACCGCCGGAAACCATTGCGCGCGCGCCTCGGCGACGATCGCCGTGGCCTCGCGATAGGCGGCCGCGGCCTCTTTGAGGTTCTGGTTCGAGACGGCGACGCGGCGTTCCAGCCGATCGAGCACCGGGTCCTGATAGATCGCCCACCAGGCGCCGCGCTTCATCGCATCCGCCGGCAAGGCGCGCTGCCAGCCTTTCGCCTCCTTGTAGGCGGCGGGCAGCGGCGCCGCCGGCCGATGGTAATCCGGCCCGACGACGCAGCCGGCGAGCAGCGTCAACAGCGCCGCGCCGGCGCCGGCCGCAAGCCGGTTCATTCGCCGGGCAGCGGCGCGCTGCCGCGCGGCAGCGCCGGTCGCCGCCGTTGGCGCTTGGCCCACAGCGCCAGCCGGTCGAGATAGAGATAAACGACCGGCGTCGTGTAGAGCGTCAGGAGCTGGCTGAGAATGAGGCCGCCGACGATCGCGATGCCGAGCGGCCGGCGCAACTCGCCGCCCTCGCCAAAGCCGACCGCCAATGGCAGCGCACCCAGCATCGCCGCCATCGTCGTCATCATGATCGGGCGAAAGCGCAGCGTCGCCGCCTTGTAGATCGCCTGGCGCGAGGTCAGGCCCTCGCGGCGCTCGGCGAGAATCGCGAAATCGATCATCATGATCGCGTTCTTTTTCACGATGCCGATCAAGAGAAACACGCCGATCAGCGCGATGATGCTGAAACTGGTGTCGCACAGCATCAGCGCCATGACCGCGCCGACCCCGGCCGACGGCAGCGTCGACAGGATCGTGATCGGGTGGATGTAACTTTCGTAGAGCACGCCCAGGACGATGTAGACGGCGACGAGCGCGGCGCCGATCAGGATCGGCTCGTTGGCGAGCGACTGCTCGAACACCTTCGCGGTGCCGGCAAAGTTGCCGTGGATCGTCGCCGGCATGTCGAGGTTTTCCACCGCCTGCTCGATCGCCTGCTCGGCCTGGCCGAGCGAGACGCCCGGCTTTACGTTGAACGAGATCGTGCTGGCGACGAAGAGGCCCTGGTGATTGACCGCGAGCGGCGTGTCGCCGGGCTGAAAATGCGCAACCGCCGACAGCGGCACCATCGTCTCCTGCGCGGTGCTGACCGCGGCACCGGTCGAGGTTGCGCTGAACCCGGTGTTGGCGAGCGCGTTGTTGGCCTGGTTGCGCGCGGTATCCGATGCGATCGACGCCGCCGTCGGAGCGCTGCTGGTGGCGGCGTTGCTCGGACTCGCGGCGTTATTGGTGGTCACCGTGGCGGCATTGTCGGTCGTCGCGCTGGCGGCGTTATTGCCGGTGATCGTGGCCGCGTTGTTGATGACGGCCGAGATGGCGGCATCGGCGGTCGAGGTCGGCGGCGTGATCGTACCGGCCAACGCGTTGGTCGATTGCGTGCCGCCGACCGGGCCGCCCGCCGTGCTGACGTAGAGTTCCTTCAGCGTCTGCGGGCTCTGCCAGTATTGCGGCGCCACCTCCATGACGACATGGTATTGGTTTCTCGGCGTGTAGATGACCGACACCTGCCGCTGCCCGAAGGCGTCGTACAGCGTGTTGTCGATCTGCGACACCGACAGGCCGAGCCGCGCCGCGGTCGCCCGGTCATAGACGATGTCGGTTTCCAGGCCCTTCTGCTGCAGGTCGGAATTGACGTCGGTGATCTCCGGCACCTTCTCCATCGCAGCCAGAATCTTCGGCGTCCATTTGTAGAGCTGTTTGAGATTGTTGCCGGTCAGCGTGTACTGGTAAAAGGCGTTGCTCTGTCGCCCGCCGACCGAGATATCTTGTAAGGGCACGAGGAACAGCCGGGCACCGGCGACCTGGCTGAGCCGGCGGCGCAGCCGGCCGATCACCTGAAACACCGAGACCCGCTGCGACAGCGGCTTCAGCGAGATGAACACAAAACCGGAATTGGTCTGCCCGCCGCCGGTGAAGCCGACGATGCTGTCGACCGCCGGGTCGTGCCCGATGATGCGGATGAACTGCGTCAGTTTCTTCCGCATCAGCTGAAACGAGATGCTCTGATCGGCCTGGATGCCGCCGATCATGCGGCCGGTATCCTGCAGCGGGAAAAAACCCTTCGGCACGAGGATGAAGAGGTAGATGTTGAGCGCCACCGTCGCGCCGAGGATCAAGAGCACGGCGCCCGGCCAGCGCAGCGCCTCGGCCAGGGTCCGCCGATAAAAGCCCAAGACGGCGTCGAAGACTCCCTCGGCGGCGATCTTCCACCGCGCCGGCTTCTCCTCCCGCCGCGGCATCGAGACGTAGGCGCACATCATCGGTGTCGTCGTCAGCGACACGATCAGCGAAATCAGGACCGCGATCGACAGCGTCATCGCGAATTCGCGGAACAGCCGACCGACAATGCCGCCCATCAAGAGGATCGGCAGGAACACCGCGACGAGCGACAGGCTCATCGACAACACGGTAAAGCCGACCTCGCTCGCGCCGAGCAATGCCGCCTCATGCCGATTCATGCCGGCTTCGACGTGGCGGGTGACATTTTCCAGAACGACGATCGCGTCATCGACGACAAAGCCGGTCGAGACGGTCAGCGCCATCAGCGACAGGTTGTCGAGGCTGTAGCCCAACAGGTACATGACGCCGAACGTGCCGATCAGCGACACCGGCACCGCGACGCTCGGGATCAGCGTCGCGCGGAAGCTGCGCAGGAACGCGAAGACGACAAGGATGACGAGCATGATCGCAATGAGCAGCGTCGCCTCGACATCGTGCACCGAGCCGCGGATCGTCGTGCTGCGGTCCATCGCGACGCGCATGTCGATGCTGCTCGGCAGCGAGGCGCGCAATTGCGGCAGCTCGGCACGGATGCGATCGACCGTGTCGATGATGTTGCCGCCGGGTTCGCTGCGGACGATGATAAGAACCGCCGGCTTGCCGTTGGCGAGGCCGGCGTTGCGGAGGTTTTCCGGGCCTGCCGCGACCGTCGCGACATCGCTGAGGCGCACCGGCGCGCCGTTGCGGTAGGCGATGATCAGCGGCTTGTAGTCGTCGGGCGTGGAGGCCTGGTCGTTGGTGTAAAGCTGATAGCGCTTGTCGCCGACCTCGATCGCGCCCTTCGGGCTGTGTGCGTTGGCCGAGGCGAGCGCCGCGCGCACGTCTTCGAGGCCGATGCCGAATTTGAACAACGGCAGCGGGTTGAGCTCGACCCGCACCGCCGGCGCGGCGCTGCCGCTGATGTCCACCTCGCCCACCCCATCGATCTGCGACAGCGCCGGTTGGAGGATCGTCGAGGCGACATCGTACATCTGACCGCGGGTCATCGTGTCCGAGGTCAAGGACAGGATCAGGATCGGAAACGAGGACGGGTTGACCTTGCGGTAGGTCGGATTGCTTCTGAGGTTTGTCGGCAGATCGACGCGCGCCGCGTTGATCGCCGCCTGAACGTCGCGCGCCGCGCCGTTGATATCGCGGTCGAGGCCGAATTGCAGGATGATCCGCGTCTGGCCGACCGTGCTCGACGAGGTCATCTCGGTCACGTCGGAGATGATCCCGAGATGGCGTTCGAGCGGCGTCGCGACCGTTGTCGCCATCGTCTCGGGGCTGGCGCCGGGCATGTTCGCGGTGACCGAGATCGTCGGCAGATCGATGTTCGGCAGCGGCGACACCGGCAGGTGGAAAAACGCGAAGATGCCGGCGAGCGCGACGCCGATCGTCAACAGCGTCGTCGCGACCGGCCGCTTGATGAACGGCGTGGACAGGCTCACTCGGCCGGCTCCTCGGCATTGAAGACGCCGCCGAAGCGCTGGCGCACGGCGCCGCCGAGCCGGTCGAAGAAGAGGTAGATGACCGGCGTCGTGAACAGCGTCAGCGCCTGGCTCAAGAGGAGGCCGCCGACGATCGTGACGCCCAGGGGATGGCGCAGTTCAGACCCGGTGCCGCTGCCGAGCATCAGCGGCAAGGCGCCGAAGATCGCCGCGGCGGTCGTCATCATGATCGGGCGGAAGCGCAAGAGCGAGGCCTGATAGATCGCCTCGCGCGGCGACTTCCCCTCCTCGCGCTGCGCTTCGAGCGCGAAATCGACGATCATGATGCCATTCTTCTTGACGATGCCAATGAGCAGAATGATGCCGATGATCGCAATGACGCTGAGATCGCTGCCGTCGAGCATCAGCGCCAGGAGCGCGCCGAGCCCGGCCGACGGCAATGTCGAGATGATCGTGATCGGGTGGATGTAGCTCTCGTAGAGCACGCCCAAGACGATGTAGACCGTCGTGATCGCCGCCGCGATCAGAAAGAGTTCGTTGCCGAGCGCCGCCTGGAAGGCCAGCGCGGCGCCCTGGAAGCGGGTGATCATGCTGGCCGGCATGGCGATCCCGGCTTCCGCTCGGCGGATCGCGTCGACCGCCTGCCCAAGCGAGGTGCCGGGCGCCAGGTTGAACGAGATCGTCGCGGCCGGAAACTGGCCGATATGCTCGATCTCGATCGGCGCGGTCTGCTCGACGACCGTGGCAATCGCCGACAGCGGC
>DATJUL010000249.1:0-34322 GCA_035502295.1 Allostellaceae bacterium
CGGCGCGTCGGCGCGGATCGAGAATTATCTTGGTTTTCCCACCGGCATCACCGGTATGGCCTTGATGGCGCGGGCGTACAACCAGGCCCAGAAATTCGGCGTCGACATGGCGATCCCCGATGAAGTGCAGGGGTTGCAGGCTCAGCACGATAGAGCTGACGGTCGCTTTGTGCTCTCGCTTACCAGCACGGAGCAGGCCCGAACGCGTGCTGATTGACAAGCGGGCAACATCATGTCGGAACAGCGAGCGACATGATCTCGGAATGACCGGGCGACATCGTCGGAATCCGCATACCAAAGCTCTTGCCCTACATCCTGATGTATACGTTGATGCTCGACGGCGAATATGCCATTCGCCTCGTCGGCGAGGAAGGCGTTCGCTTTGTCGGGCGTAACGCGACAGGAGAACCCGCCGGATCGGCGCTGCCGCGATTTTAACAGAAATTCTTGATGCCGTCGTGACGGAACGGGCCCCGAAGTTCCGCGCAGGCAAGGCGGATTGGCAGCCTGATAAGAGCTATCGCCTCGACGTCGCTTCGCTGTGAAGCGTCAAGCGGAGCTTGCCGATCGCCCTCGGCATCGGTCCGCGGCATCTGTTGCGGCCGTTTCTTCGTCACGCGGGCCCACGCCACGGGAGATGCTGTAGAAGAAGATCACCTGGGGACCCCGGTTGACGGCGCGATCAGGCGCGGAGGCAACGCGAGTTTAGCGAAATCCTCTATCTAGGCCGGTGACGCCGAAAACGCCGAAAACGGACCCCGCGGTAGATGCAGATGACCCGACACGCACCGGTATCAGTGGACGACGGCGGGCCGCGAGGGCGAGCGCTGTATGCCGCGATGTAACGCGTCGACAACGTCCCGGTGCGTCAGAGGATAAAGCTCAGCTTGCCGTGTGGCCGCAAGGTTTCGAGATCGAGGACGACGCGCCGCTCGCGAAATAGGAGGCCCGCGGCGCCGCGCGTCAGCACATCGACGTAGCGGCCGACATAGACGTCCGTCGCGTCGTGCTGGAAGCGCCAGACCGCGAAATTGGCGGTCGCCGTGACGCTGTCGGCGCCCTGATCGAGGATGCGGAAGTTGGTCACGAGGCGCCGGGTGCGCGAGCGCGGGTTTTCCGCCCAGGTCGTGCCGCCGAGCAATTGGCGGATGCGCGAGGCGAGATTGCGCCGGTCGTCGGCGATCAGGAACAGCGCCGTGCGGTGATCGGAATCCGGCTTGTCGAGCGACGGCACGAGATAGCGACCGTCCTCGGCGAACAGCGCGAGCCATTCCTCGAGCCGCCACTCATCAAGCAGCGCCGCCTCGTCGACGAGGAACCGCTCGATCTCGCCGATGCTGAAGTCGGGCATCGCGCCGCCTCCTACTCGGCTGCGGCGCGGCGTTCTACCGGCCGGTCGGAACAATCGGTCGGGCCGCGCTGCCCGTGCATCAGCGCGTTCCAGCGCCGCCAGAACGCGCGCATCTGCAATTCGTCCTGGCTCGACGGCTGGTCCTTCGCCATGCCACGCGAGATGTCGGACCATGGCAGCTCGCGATGGGTCGCGAAACCACGCTGGCAGCCTTCGAGGCCGGACACGTCGTCCGGCGTGCCGAACCCGGCTGGCCCGAGGAACGAGATGAAATTCTCGTAGCGCTTCTGGCGCAGTTCCGGCGAGTCGTTGCGCGGCAGGGCCGCCCAAGCGTCGATCTCGATATAGTCGGGCGCCAGTGGATACCAGGTGCGGATCGTGTGCCAGTTCGAGATCAGGATCAGGTTTGGGAAGATGAACAGGTTGCGGTTGAAATCGGCGATGCGGTGGGCCCGCTGGGGGCCGAATTTCTCGACCAGCCTCGCCCGAATCTCGGCGAGTTCGTCCTTGGCGCTGGTCATGATCGGCGTCGGGCGCTGCGGGTTCTCGATGACGCTGTGGCCGCCGCCCAAGGCAAGGCCGATGCCGAGTTGCCGGCGCTGCCCGACCCAAGCGGAGGTGTCGGCGCCGAGATCGGTCAAGTACTGCACAAAATAGCGGTGGTGCGTCGACATCGCGTGGTAGCCGTCGATGCTGTTCTCGATCAGCAATTTCCAGTTGGCCTTCATGCTGTAGGCCTGCGCCCCCGGGACGATCTCAACCTCCTCGCCGCCGAAATCGAGCATGTAATCGAGATATTCGCGGGCGTTGCCGAGATAGCTGACCAGATCCTCGGCCGCCGGATCGAAATTGACGAACAGCATGCCCTTGTAGTTCTCGCAGCGCGGCACTGGCCGCATTCCCATCGCGCTGCGGTCGAAAGCGGGCGCGTAGGACTGTTCGTCCGGCACGCCGGCGAGCGACCCGTCGAGGTCGAAGTTCCAGGCGTGGTAGAAGCAGACAAAATTCTGCGCCGCCGATCCGGCGCGCTCGCGGCACACGATGTTGCCGCGGTGCGGGCAGCTGTTGAGTAGCGCATGCGGCGCGCCCGCGCGGTCGCGGACCAGGATCAACGGCCGCCCGCCGACCCGGCGGGTCACGAAATCGCCGGGCTTGGCGATCTCGGAGATGTGCCCGGCATAGAGCCAGCTGCGGTCGAAGACCTCGCGCTTCTCGATTTCGAAAATGGCGGGATCGGTGAACGCCCGCCGATTGACCCGGAAAATGCCGTCCGCTCGGTCGTCGATGATCAGCTCTTCGGGCTGCAACTGGTCCATGGCGTCCCTCCGATCTTTGGCGTCTGTCCCATATATCACAGCATCGCAACGCCGCCGCTGGCGCCGAGATGCTGGCCGGTGACGAACGAGGCTTCCGGCGCGCCGAAGAAGGCGACCGCCGCGGCGACCTCGGTCGGGTGGGCGAGCCGGCCCATGCCGGTCGTCCGCCCGGCAGCCGCCCGGCGCATGTCCTCGAAAAACTGCGGGTCGGTCCACCCCGGTTCGCGAAAGCCCGGCGGTGCCGGCTCGCGGGCGCCGTCCGCCTCGGTCTCGATGCCGCCGGGCGAGACGCAGTTGACGGTGATCCCGTGGCGCACGACCTCGCCCGCGAGCGTCGCCGTCAGCCCGACCATCGAGCCTTTGCCGATCCCGGCAAGCAGCGTATGGTAAGGCGCTCCGGTGCGCCACGCCTCGCCGCCGATATTGACGATACGGCCGTACTGCCGCTCGATCATGTGCGGCAATAC
Source organism: Allostellaceae bacterium (assembly GCA_035502295.1). GTDB lineage: Bacteria > Pseudomonadota > Alphaproteobacteria > ATCC43930 > CGMCC-115725 > DATARH01. Next base: position 3,135 of record DATJUL010000249.1, read on the forward strand.
CGCCTTGCAGCAGCGCAACGTGTTCCACACGTTCCACCGCACCGCCTGCTGCATCAGTTCCTCGGTGAAATCGACCAGCTTCAGGCGGATCAGGGCTGCCGCGTTGTTGACCAGCGTGTCGATATGGCCGAACTCGTCGAGCGCGCGGCGCACCATGTCGTCGGCGACGCCGGGGTCGCTGAGGTCGCCGACGAACGGCAGTATGCGCTGGTTGGTGCCCTCCTGCAGCTCCCGCGCGGTGCGCTGCAGGCGCTCGCCTTGAATGTCGCAGCCGACGACGTCGGCGCCTTCCTCGGCGAGCCGCTGGGCGATGACCCGCCCAAATCCTTGCGCCGCCCCGGTCACGACCGCGACGCGGCCCTCGTAGCGGCGGCAATGGGTCGGCTGCGCGAACGGCAACGTCGTCAGTTTCGGCGGCTCGGCCATGGCAAACCTCCCGAAATCGTGGCAACCCGTTTTCCGACTGATACGCGCCGAGTTAAGCGGCGCCGATAGCCGGTATGACCTCGTCAGCGAACAGCCGCAGCGAGCGCATGCTCTGCTCGGGCGACAAGGTACCCCAGGCGAACGAGCAGATCACATAATTGCAGCCGCTGACTGTCACCAATCGCTGCATCTCCTCGCGGATACGGGCCGGCGATCCGAACAGGATGCTCTTGGTCTCAACGGATGGCTCCCAGGCGAACAGGCCATCGTTGCTGTGGTCGCCGTGCTCGTGCCAAAGCTGCGTGATCGAGCGGAACCACACGGCGTGCGCGGCGCGCGCGGCTGCCTCTGCCTCCGCGTCGCTGTCGGCGACGACGACGAGGCGCAAGATGCCGATCTTCGGGGCGGCGACATGGCCGTTGAGCCGGTGAGCATCGTTGCGATGGGCGTCCCACGCTCGCCGATACGCGTCGGTATGCTCGCGCACCGCCGCGGCCGGGCCGAGGCCGACGAAATTGAAGCCGTGCCGGCCGGCGTACTCGACGCTGGAGGGCGTGTGGGTCGGATACCACAGCGGCGGGTAAGGCTGCTGCAGCGAATGCAGTTCCATCGGTACGTTCTGGTAGTTGTAATATCTGCCGGTGAAGTTGAGGCGCTTCTCGGTCAATCCCGCGAGCAGTACCGCCAGCGCCTCCTCGAACATCGGGCGCGAATTCACCGGGTCGACGCCGAAATTACGCAGTTCGTAGGGCGAGACGCCGCGACCGACCCCGAGATCCAACCGCCCGCCCGATAGTTGATCGAGCATCGCGACTTCCTCGATCAGGCGCAATGGATCGTAGAGCGGCAGCAGATAGACCAGTGGCCCGAGGCGGATGCGGCGCGTCCGCTGCGTCGCCGCCGTCAAGAACAGCGCCGGGGAGGGAGCCATGCCGAGTGGCGTCGCATGGTGTTCGGCGAGGTGATAGCAATAAAAACCTGCGTCGTCGGCCTCCGCCAGCAGCCGCAGCCGCTCCTCATAGAGCTGGTTCAACGGCGCCGTGCCGCGGTCGATCCAATCGAACACGCCAAAGCCGACTTCGCTCATCCGACGCCCCTCCCGTATCACGGACCCCGGGCAATCCACGAGGAGCCGGGTCCGTTGGGCGCAATCCTCGGCTTCGCTCACCCGGCGCGCAACGAGTTTGACATCACCCGCATTCAGCAGTGTCGAGAAACCCTAATCCGGGAACGCCTTGGATCGTGCTGCCCTGCTGTTCCGAGGGAGCCGCGAGGGCCTTAGGGGAATCAGCACGCGCCTTGGGCTGCCTCGGCCCCGATGGCGCAGTCGCGCCGATTTCGAACGCTCGTGCCCGAATAGTCCAGCCAGCAGGTTTGGGGATCAGCGGTCGTTTGCTGATGCCTACCGCGGCCAATCGCGCTGCATGCAGGCCCGATACGATCGGGGATGCGGCGCGTTGCCGGAACGTAAGAGCGGGAGATGGCATTGGACCACCCCGATCGGGACGTGCACGGGCGTTCCGTCCGGCTGAACCGTCGAACGGTGGCGACCGCGTCGTCTTTATGCGTGATCGCAGCAGCGTTGTTTTGCGTATCGAGGGGTAGCGCGACCGCGGCGAACGAGACGGCGCTCGACCGCTATGTCGCGGCGCCCGATCCGCATTTTCGCTATGAATTGCTGCGCGCGATCTCGGGTGACGGATATACCGGCTACGTGCTCCGTTTGACCTCGCAGCAGTGGCGCAGCCCGGCGGAGGTCGACCGCTCGGTATGGCAGCATTGGCTCCTGATCGTGCGGCCGGATCGGGTCGCGACGGAGACCGGCCTGCTCGTCATCAGCGGCGGCTCAAACAATAGGCCGCCGCCGAACGACCTCAACCCGTTGTTGATCCGCGCGGCGCTGGCGAGCCATTCGGTGGTCAGCGAGGTGCGCATGGTGCCGAACGAGCCGCTGGTCTTCGCGGACGACGGGCGGAAGCGCAGCGAGGACGCGATCATCGCATACAGTTGGCTCAAGTTTCTGACCACGGGCGACGACACGTGGCCGCTCCGCCTGCCGATGACGAAGGCGGTGGTACGCGCCATGGATGCGGTGAGCGCGTTCTGCCGGCAGCTGCCGGGCGGCGGTGTCGCGGTCGACAAATTCATCCTTGCCGGCGCCTCGAAACGCGGCTGGACCGCGTGGACGACGGCGGCGGTCGATCGCCGAGTCGTTGCAATCGTTCCGGCGGTCATCGATCTGCTGAACATCGTGCCGTCGTTCGAACACCAGTATCGCTCTTACGGTTTCTGGTCGCCGGCGATCGCCGCGTTCGAGGACGCCGGCATCATGCGCTGGCGCGAGACGCCGCTCTTCGGCGAGCTGATGCGCATCGTAGACCCGTATTCCTACCGGGAACGGCTGACGATGCCGAAATTCATCATCAATTCCGCCGGCGACCAGTATTTCCTGCCGGATTCCTCGCAATTCTATTTCGCTGGCCTCAAGGGCGAAAAATACCTCCGTTACGTGCCGAATACCGACCACCGGCTGAAGGGGTCGGATGCATTCGACAGCGCGCTCGCGTTCTACGAGGCCGTCGTCAGCCGAACACCGCGGCCGCGGTTTTCCTGGCGCTTCCGGCCGGACGGGGTAATCGAGGTCGATACCGGGACGCAGCCTGAAGTGGTCAAATTGTGGTGGGCGACCAATCCGAACGCGCGCGATTTTCGCCTGCAGTCGATCGGTCCGGCGTATGCCAGCACGAAATTGGCGGATCAGGGGGGCGGCCGCTACGTCGGCTTTAGGCCGCCGCCGCCGCGCGGTTGGACGGCGTATTTTGTCGAGCTGACCTTTCCGGGACCTGGCCCCACGCCATTCAAATTCACGACCGGCGTGCGGATCACGCCCGACACCTTGCCCTACGGCCCGCCGCCCAAACCCGCTCTCCAACCCCCAAGCCGGAGTCGCTGACCATCCCCCGCGATCGAGGCGGCTTGAGGAATTCGGAAGCATATGGATTCGCCGATGCCGTTCTATTGCTGCCCACGATTTATCGTTTCGTTGCTTCGTCCAACTGGTCGGATCAAAGTCTGCATTGCTCCGATCGGGCGGCCTTCAACCTCATACGCTGAGGGATCGGATCGATGATGCCCCTCGATTTGCTGCGGCACTTCGCGTCACGGCTGATGCCGGCCGCCGGCTTAAGGTAGGTGATGCCAACACTCTCGGTTAGCGCAATCCTCGTTGCCGCCCGTTGTCATCCCGCGTTGCAGGCAGCCGCCGTGATCCTGGCAACCTTTGTGCTGGAGGATGCCGCCACCGTGATCACCGCGATCGCGGTGCAGGCCGGTGCCATACCGCTGCCGCTGGCCCTCGGCGCGCTCTATACGGGGATCGTGCTCGGCGACCTCGGTCTCTACGGGCTGGGCGCGCTTGCCGCCGGGCTGCCGCTCGTGGGGCGCCTCCTGCCGCCGCAACGCCGTGAGATCGCATGCGACTGGATCGCCGGAAAGGTCTTTCGCGTCGTGCTGGTCAGCCGCTTTCTGCCCGGCGTTCGGCTGCCGACTTATACGACCTGCGGTTACCTCGGCGCGGACCTCGTGCGATTCACGCTCGCGGCGGCGGTCGGAACGGCAATCTGGACGACGAGTCTATTCGTGGTGGCTTGGCATCTCGGGGCATTGCTGGCGGCGCATCTCGCCGAATGGCGCTGGGCCGCCGCCGGCGTGATCGTGTTGCTGATCTTGACAGCGCAGCTATTGCGCGCTCGGCTGCATGCGCGACTGATCACCGGCAACGGCTGATGCTCTTGGCCCCGTCCGAAGCACTCGGGTTATCGCGTTCCGCGGCCGACGAGCCCGCGCCGACCGATCTGCCGCTGTCGTTTTTCGAGTTTTGGCCGTCTTGGCTGTTTTACGCCCCAATCGTGTTGCAGTTCATCGTTCTGGCAGTGCGCTATCGCTCGCCGACGCTGCCCAGCGCCGCCAACCCGAACATCGCGGCGGGCGGGTTTTGCGGCGAGTCAAAGTGCTCCATCCTCGATCAGGTCGCCGACGATGCGCGGTCGCTGCTGCCGCGTTATGCCGGCTTGCGAACCAGCGTGCCTGCAGACGGCTCGAAGCCGGACCGCGATTTGGCTGCGGCCGAGGCGGCGATGCGGGCGGCCGGCCTCACCTATCCGCTCGTTGCCAAACCCGATATCGGCTGCAACGGCACCGGGGTGCGGCTGATACGCGACCGCGGCGCGCTGGCGCGCTACCTCGCCGCCTTTCCGCGCGGCGAGGCGGTGTTGCTGCAAGAATTTCTGCCGTGCGACGGCGAGGCGGGGCTGTTTTATATCCGGCATCCAGGCGAACCGACGGGACGGATCACGTCGGTCACGCTGAAATATGTGCCATGCGTGATCGGCGACGGCCGTTCGACGCTGCGCCAATTGATCCTTGCCGACCCCCGCGCCGGACGAGTCCCGCACCTCTATCTGCCGCGCCTCGCGTCTCGGCTCGATGCAGTGCCGCTGGCGGGCGAGCGGATCCGCCTCGTTTTTGTCGGCAACCATTGCAAGGGGTCGATCTTTCGCGACGGAGCCGGGTTGGCGACGCCGGCGCTGGCGGAGGCCGTGGACCGGCTCGCCAAGGCATTACCCGAGTTTCATTTTGGTCGGATCGATGTCCGCTTCAGCTCGACCGCCGGGCTCGCGGCCGGCGAGGGCTTTCGGGTCATCGAGATCAACGGCGCCGGGTCTGAGGCGACGCACATCTGGGACTCGCGGACCCGGCTCCTCGATGCCTGGCGCGTCCAACTCTTCCATTATGCCGAAGCTTGGCGCATCGGTGCGGCGAACCGGGCGCGCGGCTATCGGCCGATTGGCATCGTGGCGTTGTGGCGGTTGTGGCGGCGCCAGAAGCGGCTGATGGCTGCCTATCCACCGAACGATTGAAAAGCTGTTCCCCACGCATCCTGCGTTCCGCCGGTCTCGGCCAGTCCCCATTTCGTGCGCACGTGGTTGGACACGAAGCCGGTGACGACGCAGGAAAGCGCAAAGAGGAGGTAGAAACCCGACCTGAGTAGGCCGAACTCGCTCGGGTTGAGGCCGATCTCCTGCACGATCGGCAGCACCGCGAGCCCGAGCACGGCCTTGTCTGCGAAGTTGATAAAGATGAATGCGAACAGCAGCGCGATAATCAGCCAGGCCCTGCCGGCGAGAGCTGTGTCGCCATCAGAGAACTCCGAGTATCTTCTCCTCCTCTTCTCTCCGCTACGTGGCTCTGGCCAGATGTTGCATGATTGCCGGCTCTGGATCCTCGGCGGCCAACCCGCTGCGCACGAGCAGCCTTTCTATCTCGTCGGCCGCGCCGATCGCGCCATCGACGCCGCTGAAGAGCCTCGCAAGTTGCTGGGCATGTGCGCGATAATGGGAGGTCGCGAGGAGTTCGTGCGCGAGCGAGCCAATTGCTTCGCTGTCGGCGTCCTGAGCTAACACGCGGCCAGCACCCAATGCCTCCACCGTCTTGGCATTGGGCGACTGATCAGGAGCGATGCCCGGCATCACCAGCATCGGCACTCCGTGCTTGAGCGCTCGCATCACAGTGCCGTGCCCACCGTGGGTGACGACGAGCGCAGCCTTGGCCATCAGCGGTTCGTGGTCGGCGGCCTCGACAGCCAAGGCATTGCGTGGGATAGACAGTTTGCCGATGTCGACACCAGCCCCGACCGTTGCCACGACGTGGACGTCGAGCCGGCCAAGCGCCTCAAGCGAGCGCTGGATCAGATCGGGCGTTGCTTGTATTGGGTCGGTCGAGAAACTGACGAGGACGAGGGGAACCGTGTCGGTCGGATCCCAAGGAAGGTTGAGCGGCCTCGCATGGGCTTCGGTTTCAAGCGCCGGCCCGACATGGCAGACCTTTCGCGTCAGCGGCACGACCGATGGGGCCTGATCGATCGCGCCAAGCGAAGTAACGATGACGCGGTCGCGGGAGAACACCAGCTCGTCAAATGACGGCAACGCGGCGAACCCCGCTTGCTCGCGAATCGCGCTGCACATTTGGGTCAGACCGCGAAACGCATCGGTAACGCGAAAAAATGCCATATGGGCCATGACGGCACTCGGCCGGCCGGAGCTCAGCGCCTGATTGAGGGCAGCAAGGAACATGAAGTCGATAAGAATGAAGTCCGGATTTTCGGCTTCGACGATGGCGCGCACCTGCTCTTCGACCGCAAACGAGGTGAGTTGACAAAACCACCGCCCGAACGGTCCTTCGGGATATTTGTCAAGTTGCGCATATGCTTGCGTGAGTTCGATCGCGCGAAACGGCGTCGGCTTCAGGCGCGGCATCATTTCGGGGTCGCCGGCGAACACGACTTTATGTCCACGCGCCGTCAATTCCCGGGCAATGCCCAGACTAGGGGGCAGATTGCCACCGCCGGAAAACGCGAGAAATAGGATGCGTGACATTCAGCTTCTCCTTTCGTGTGCCCACCCGAACCGCTCACCGCACCGCCGAGGCAGGGCGGGTTTTGATGCCGGGCCCGTTGCCGTGCGCGCGCTTGCGGCGTTCGGTTCCGCGGCCGTGCCGTCGAGCAGCGGCTGCCGCCGCGCAATCATGGAAATGTCATGCCGGCGCGCCGCGAGAGGGCGCGTGGGAGCCTGTGCGATCCCGCCCGATCCGCCGGTTACGAGGGCATGGATAGGCATGCTGGTACCCCTGATCAAGACCCCACTTTATCGCGGGTTAAATAACAAAATGATTAATTACTGCTTAGCGCGGTTCGCTGCTGTCCGGCAGCAACGCACTTGAAAAATTCAGGAAAAGTAGAGCAATGCTAAGATCAGATTGGGCGAGGTCGCGCTCGTCAATTGAGCGTGCCTGTCGCCATGCGGCGCCGCTACAACACGCGCACCGGCGGGCTGCGGCGACCGACGCCAACCGACTTCATCCCATGAGGCGACCTCGGTCCGGTCAGCCGCTTCGCGGTTCTGGCGACGGTTATCGCCTTGGGCGGCAGACAGCGATCGGAGGCAAATGTCACGACAATCGTATTGCCGCGCGTCGCTGTCAGCGTGCTGCCGGCGCCGATCGAAGCTGCACCAAGCGAATTGCTTGTGCGCGCACCGGTCCCGAGCGCCAATTCGTTGTTGGCCGTTCCGGTCGCCGAGATGTTGAAGGAGGCCGACAGCGTACAGGGATAGAACCCGATCGGCCGGCGGCCATCGGCGTGGGCGCGATCGTAAGCGGCATATAAGGCGTCGACGGTATCCTGCAGCGCCGATTTCAGGGAAATCCTGGACGGCTGCGGCACCACCCGCTCCGGCCCCGTCGCGCAAGCGCTGCAAGCCAGGGCAACGACGAAGACGAGCGGGATGCTTTTCATCGCGGTCCTTCCCGGAACCAGTGCGCTGATGCAGTGCGACAGCTTATCCCCACGGTCCGAATTTGGGGTGGCTCTTTGCGTCGCATGAGCCGCACCATTCGTTCTGCCCGGCTTGCCCTTGGCGGGGCGAGATCGCGGGGACGGGCAACGCGCGGTGGCGGCGAAAGTCTCCGAATCGCCCGTGTTCGCCCTTTTTTCGCCCTATAGCTTGTTGAGATTCGGGATTCCCCAAAGCAAGATGTTGTGATACGAGGTTGGGGTGGACCGATATGTGCTGACGGACGCCCAGTGGGCGAAGATGGAACCGTATTGCCGGGGGAAGCAGTCGGACCCCGGCCGCAGCGGCAAGGACAACCGGCGGTTTGTCGAGGCGGTTCTGTGGATCGCGCGAACCGGCCGCCCGTGGCGCGACTTGCCGGCTGAGTTCGGCGGTTGGAACAGCGTCTTCAAGCGCTTTCGAGACTGGGTGAAAGCCGATGTTTTCAAACGGCTTTTCGATGCCGTCTCGGACGAGCCGGACATGGAGTACGCGATGGTCGACGCCACCATCGTGCGGGTTCACCGCCACGGGCGGGGCGCAAAAAGGGGACTCAAAACCAGGCCATCGGAAAATCCAGGGGCGGCATGAGAGAGCTTAGCACTCTTGAAAACCTGAACCAAGGTTTCTGAATTTGATACAATCCCTAGTACAGCAAAGAGTTTCACAAGGCCAGCGGCTTTGGCGCATCCCGTTGCATTCGCCTCAACGTACGCGAGATCATGCCAGGGAATGTGCTTCTTGGCTACCGCCGACTTCGGGCGAGCGACGAGTACTGCTCCACGTGGGATTGCATAAGACGGGGACTACGGCACTCCAGTCCTTCCTGGCCCGTGCAGCCGAGCAATTTCGGAACCAAGGACTCCTCTACCCATCGTCGGGACGTCCCCCGCATGCCGGTCATCATAATATCGCTTGGCAGCTTGGGGATGACCGCCGCTTTCGTGGCTCGGGAGGGACATTGGAAGATGTCGCCTCTGAAATCGCCTCATTCCAAGGAGACGCAGTTCTTTCGAGTGAGGACTTCGAGAGCATACTCAGTGCCCCGAGTCGCTTCGCTCCTTTGTTAGAGCATCGGCTTCTGAGGCATCACACGTTTACGATTTTGTTTTGGGTAAGAGAGCAAGCATCTTACTTTGAATCGTTGTTTTTCGAAATGCTGCACCACCGCTTGGCAGACGATCCCGCTCAACTGTGCAAGTCTGTGATTGACCGCGGAGAGCTGCGTCACGAGGATTGGACATTCCATTTTGACTACGATCGGTTGGTAGCCGGCCTCATGTCGCTACCCGCACACGTGGCAGTGCGGGCTTACTCCAGACTCACTGATGGCTCGGTTATATCTGATTTCCTCACTTTTGCCGGCTTTGCCTCCGATCCGCAATCTAAGAACCTTACCCGTAAGAACGTGCGGCCTACCCTAGCGAAATCTTTCTCTCTGTTCTGCCGGCAACGACTGAGCGAACCCCAGGCCGCGCGAATACTGAAACCGGAGATCATGGCAGGATTATTTGAAGGGTATGCGGCGCATCTCTCCACCCGCTTACGGACAGCATTGAAGGATAGGTTTCAGGAGGGAAACCAGCGGTTAGCGTATGACTGTGGATTTGCTCCGGAACGTCTAACGATACCTGCGGTTGCGCCTGAAGGTGGGCTTCCGTTGGAGGAAGTATATTCTACGGAGACACTGAGATTAATTAGGAATAATGAGAAGGCGGCTGATCTGAAGGCGGCTCTGACAATAGCGGTGAAGGCCCTCTCCCAGAACACTTGAGCCGCATGATCCTGAGGTATGTGATGGCGTGCGGCTACCGACCTTCAGTCGGTCGAAACCGACTTTCGGTCGACCAAGACCGGTCGGCATACGGGTTATTCACCGACGGCGCGCGCGTGGGCACCCGCGATTGGCGGCAGCTGCTGCTCGATTTGCAGAACTGCTCTGGTCGTCGCGGCCTGAGAGGCCACCCAAGATCGGATCAGACGACCGGGTCGCGCAGCCGGGTGTCGTTGAATGGCGGCTTCTCACCCGACTGGGCCGAATATCACCCGACTGGCAAGGTCGGCTGTGGGGCATGAAGCGACTGCGGCACGGCATCGTCTCGTCCGTGCTGCCATCCTGACGGTGCTCGCATCAAGCGTTGCCGGCCTGATCTTGTGATCTCCAATAAGCCGCGGCACCGAATCCCCACGGCGTTGGCGGTGCAGCTCTCGGTCTCCGTTCGCAGAACTCCAAGCCGTAAGCGCGTCAAACAGCAGCGGAATTGTCGTGAGGCGAGCCGCGGCCTGGACAACGCCGCCGGAATTGGCGAGAGCCGAGCGGCCGATCTGCTGAGGGGCCTTGCGATGACCGTTCGCCTTCCGCTTACCCATTCCGCGCTCTGCCTTGGGTTTATGCTTCTGGCGGCCGGTCCGGCTCTCGCAAGGCCCACGACAGGAGCCATGAAAAATCGCGCCATGCGGCCCGCGGCGGCGATGGCTCCGATCGGCCCGGCGCCTGTCGTCCTCGGCGGCAGGGTCAAGCTGCCGTCCGATGTACCGCCGCCCCCGACTCTGCCCGATGTGGCGAGCTACATCCTGGTCGACGACGCAACCGGCACCGTAATCGCCGCCAAGGCGCCGGACCTGCGGCTGCCGCCGGCGAGCCTGACCAAGCTGATGACGGCGTACCTCACCTATCGCGCGCTGCGGGCCGGCACGATTCATATCAACCAGACCGTACCGGTGAGCCTGGCGGCCTGGAGGACGATGGGTTCGCGCATGTTCATCGAACCCAACCAGCCGGTTACGATCGGGCAGCTGATCGCCGGGCTGATGATCGATTCCGGGAACGACGCGGCGGTCGCGCTCGCCCAGGCGGTCGCCGGGACGCGGCCGAGCTTTGTCGCGATGATGCAGGGCGCCGCTACCCAGCTGCACCTGACCGATACCCACTACACGAATGTGGATGGGCTGCCCGACCCAGGCCTCTACACCAGTGCACGGGACGTCGCCCGACTGTCGCGCGCGCTGATCACGCAATACCCGCAGATCTTCAACATCACGAAGCAGCAGCATGATACGTACAATCACATCACGCAGCGCAACTGGAACCCTGTCGTCTTCCGGGACCCGACCGTCGACGGCCTGAAGACCGGTCTGACCGCGGAATCTGGCCATTGCATCGACGCGACGGCGCTGCGCCGCGGGCGGCGGCTGATCGCGGTCGTCATGGGCGGGCCGAGCTGGCACGCCAGCGCCGACGACATCGAGGCGCTGCTCGATTACGGCTACCGCTTCTTCACCGATCGTGCGGTGCTGGCCGCCGGCGACGTCGTCGGCAGGATCAGGAACCCGCTGATGGACCCGCGGCTGGTCGCGGTCGGGGTAACAAAGCGACTGGTCGTGGTGCTGCCGGCGAGCCGGCAGGCGGTGCCGACGACGACGCTTGAATTGAATGCCGGGCTGAAGCCGCCGATCGCCGAGGGCGAAGTCGTCGGCACCGTGGCGATCGATCTTGCGGGTGCAACGTTGGCCAACGAGCCGGCCGTAGCGCTCGCGGCGACCGCGCCGGCCGGCTTTGCCCAGCGCTGGTTCTATGACGTCCGCCAGTTGTGGTGAGTCGGAGCCGATCAGCGCGTCAAATTGCCCGTAATCGTTCCCGATCGGCGCATCGAATGTGCTGTCGGCGAACCAGGGCATCCAGCTCGCCGAAGCCGTACGAGACCGTGCGCCCGTCGAAATCGGCGGTGACCTCGCCGGCGTCGGGATCGACATCTGCAATGTCGCCGATGTCGGCGATGCGCGCGGCGCGCCCGGGCCGATGCCCGCCACCTCACGCACGCGATGGGTGCCCATGTGCTGGCCGGCATCGCCCGGGCCGAGAAGGCGGCGGCAGTGGTCGTGTCCCGGCGAGTGGTGTAGGATGGAGCTGTGGGTAACTGGCCCGATGCCGCGACCGCCACGAATCTGGCGGCGGCGATCTGGATGAGACGCCGTCGGTTTGATTGACACTATGCGGCAGCCGGAGGCGGCCGGCCGGGACCGCGCCGCGCTCGAACGCGTCAAATGACCGACGATCCGGCCTCCAGCGCCTCGGATCACGGAAAATTACGGGAGACGCCAGATGACCGACCTGATGACCCCCACCTATGCGCACAATATGCGCGTCATCGGCCACACCGATCAGGGCGGCGGTCGCGCCGACGGCGTGCAGCTCATGATCCACAAAGGTCACGCCTATATCGGGCACGTCTTCTCACGAGGATTTTCCGTCGTCGACGTGCGCGACCCGAGGCAGCCCCGACCGGTGAATTACATCCCGACGCCGGCGAACACCTGGTCGATCCATTTGCAGCAGTACGACGACCTATTGCTGGTGATCCATGCGAAGGACATGTTCGCGCAGCCGGAACTCGCCGACGAAAGGAACTACTACAAGGGCAAGATCGGTTCGCACGGCGAGGCGCCGGCGGAGCGAACCTGGTCGGCCGGCATGGCCGTCTATGACGTCAGTACGCCGCAGACGCCGCGACAGATCGGCTTCATGCCGGTAGAGGGCGGCGGGCTGCACCGGCTGTGGTATGTCGGCGGCCGCTGGGCCTATGCCTCCGCGCTGCTCGACGGCTTCTCCGATTACATCCTGATCACGATCGACATGGCGGACCCGACAAAACCGGTGCTGGCCGGCAAATACTGGCTGCCGGGCATGCACGTCGCCGCCGGCGAAGTGGCGCACTGGCCGAGCGAGATCGGCCGCTTCGGCCTGCATCATGCGATCGTGCATGGCGACATCGCCTATTGCAGTTGGCGCGATGCGTGTCTCGCGGTGGTGGACGTGAGCGACCGCACCGCGCCGAAGCTGATCACGCACAAGGTCTGGGCGCCGCCCTTCGGCGGCGGCACGCACAATGCGCTGCCGCTGCCGGGCAGGGAATTGCTCATCGTGGTCGACGAGACCGTGCTCGACAACCGCGAAGACGGCGAAAAGCCGATCTGGGTATTCGACAACCGCGTCAAATCCAACCCGATCAGCATCGCCACGTTCCCCGAACCGAAAGACGCCGATTATCTCAAGGTCGGCGGGCATTTCGGACCGCACAACGTGTATGAGAACCGGCCCGACCAGTTCGTCAGCGAGGAGCTGATCTTTGCGACGTACCAGAACGCCGGCGTGCGCGTTTACGATATTCGCGACAAGTTCCGGCCGGTCGAAGTGGGCGCCTGCGTCCCGCCGCCGCCGACCAGGCTGGTCGATCCGCGACCGAACCGACCGAAGGTGCTGCATTCGGCGGACGTGTCGGTGGACCGGAACGGCATCGTGTACAGCACAGACTTTTCGGCCGGGCTGTACATCATGGAGTACACCGGCTGAAACCGCGAAGCGCCGCCCGAGAATGACGATCGGGCAAAAACGACAACCGCGGCCACCGGGCTTGCGCATCCGCACCGGGCGATGTTGTCTTAAGAGGCATGGGTCGACAAAGCCCAGCCGCGGGAGGCGAACGCGTGACTCCACCAGCCGGGGATGAGACCGCATCGGTATCGGCCGCCAGGGACGCGTCACCGCTGCTGGAGGTTGTCGGCGCCTCGAAGCAGTTCGGCGCGACCCGCGCATTGGATGATGTTTCCCTCCGGGTCGGCCGCGGTGAAATCGTCGCCTTGCTCGGTGAGAACGGCGCCGGGAAGTCAACCCTGATCAAGGCTCTGGCCGGCGTGCATACGCTCGACGCCGGGGCCATCCGCTACTGCGGGCAGGAGGCCTCCGATGGCCTGCGCGGCTTCCCCATCGCCTTCATCCACCAAGACCTCGGCCTGATCGAGTGGATGACCGTCGCCGAAAACATCTGCCTCGCGCTGGGCTATCCGCGCCGGCTGGGCCTGGTCGACTGGAAGGCGGCCCGCCGGCGTGCGGCGCGGGCCTTGGAGGCGGCGGGCACCAATATCGACCCCGATGCACGCGTGAGTTCGCTTGGTCGCACTGAAAAATCGCTGGTCGCGATCAGCCGCGCCCTGGCCGCGGAGGTGGAGTTATTGGTGCTGGACGAGCCGACCGCGAGCCTGCCGGCCAACGAGGTCGCACGCCTGTTCGCCAGCCTGCGCTGGCTGCGTGCAAGCGGCGTCGGCATGATCTACGTCTCGCACCGGCTGGACGAGGTGTTCGAGATCGCCGACCGCATCGCGGTCCTGCGCGACGGCCGCCTCGTCGGCGAGCGTGCGACGGCCGACACCAGCCCGGAGGAAGTGATCCTGCTGATCGTCGGGCGCGAACCCTCGCAGGTGTTTCTCCGGCCGGCCCAGCGCACCGGCGCGGCGCACCTGGAACTGGCAGGCTTGACGGTCGGCGATGTCGGTCCGGTCGATTGCAGGCTGCACGCCGGCGAGATCGTCGGCCTGGTCGGACTGCGCGGCGCCGGGCAGGAAAGCGTCGGGCGCGCGTTGTTCGGCCTCGCTCCGATCACCGGCGGCCGCATCCTGCTGGGCGGGCGGCCGGTCGCGCCGGCCTCGCCGCGCCGGGCGATGCGAGCGGGCATCAATCTGGTCTGCGCCGACCGCATGACAGACTCGGTCGTGCCGAACCTGTGCGTGCGCGAGAACCTGTTTCTGAACCTGCGCGCGGCCGGAGCGCGCGCGTACTCCTTGCTTCGGCCGACTCGTGAACACGAAGCCGCGGTCCGCCTCGGGCAGGAGATCGAGTTGCGTCCCAACGATCCCACCCTGCCGATCGAATGGCTGTCGGGCGGCAACCAGCAGAAGGTCGTGCTGGGCCGCTGGCTGCATCTGCAAGGCAAGGTCTATATCCTGGAAGATCCGACCGCCGGCGTCGATGTCGGCGCCAAGGGCGAGATCTATCGTCTGTTCGATGTCGCGCTGCACAGCGGCGCCGCGATCCTCTTGGTTTCGACCGATTTCGAGGAGGTCGAGAAGGTCTGCCACCGCGCGCTGGTGTTCGACCGGGGACAGGTCGTCGCCGAGCTCGGCGTCGGCGACATGTCGGCCGAGAACCTGCTCGCCGCCGCTTCCGCCAGCATTGGTCAGGTGGCCGAGGCGCTGACCCGCATCGAGCCGCCCCAAACCAGCCATGCAGTCGCTTAAATCCACGGCGCTGGAACCCACCCGCCCGGAGTTGGCCGGGCTGCCGCGCTGGCGGGCGGCGGCGCGCATCCTGCCGGTTTACGGCCTGCCGATCCTGGCGCTGGCGCTGGCGGTTTTCTTCTCGATCCTGTTGCCGGATTCGTTTCCGACCGCGCTCAACGTCCGCTCGATCCTGAGCGACAAAGGGATCATCGTCCTGCTCTCGCTCGGTGCGATGCTGCCGATGATGACCGGGCGCATCGACCTGACCATCGGGTTCGGCATCGTCATGTGGCACATCCTGGCGATCAGCCTGCAGGTCTGGTACCATGTGCCCTGGCCGCTGGCGATCCTGGTGGTCCTGCTGTGCAGCGCCCTCTCGGGGGTGATCAACGGCCTCTTGGTCGAGGTGGCGCAGATCGACAGCATCATCGCCACGCTCGGCACCGGCACCATTCTCTATGCGCTGGCGCTGTGGCTCAGCGGTGGGCGGCAGGTGATGGGGGTGCTGGCGCCCGGCTTCATCGATGTCAACGGGTTGTCACCGCTGGGCATACCGATGCCGGCGGTCTATGTGATCGTGCTCGGCGCCGCGCTGTGGATTCTCACCGAGCGGCTCCCGCTGGGACGCCAGCTCTACGCGATCGGCGCCAATGAAAAAGCGGCGGCGCTGAATGGCATCTCGGTGCGGGCCAACGTGGTCGGGGTCTTCGTCGGCTGCGGGCTGGTCGCCGGCTTCACCGGTTGCGTGCTCGCATCGAAGCTGCAGATCGGTCAGGCGAATGTCGGCCTGGATTACCTCCTGCCGGCACTGGTCGGTGCGTTCCTCGGCACCACCACGATCAGGCCCGGCCGGGTGAATGTCCTGGGCACCATCGTCGGTGTGCTGATCCTGGCGATCGGCATCTCCGGCATCCAACAGCTCGGCGGTCAGTTCTTCATCGAACCGCTGTTCAACGGCACGACCCTCGTCGTCGCGATCGCGCTGGCCGGCTTCGCGCAGCGTCGGCGGTCGGTCTCGGTGTCCACGGGGGTAAAGGCGGTGACGCCTGCCGAGTAGTGCCGTCAACGCGCCCAAGGCAACGGCGCGGCGTGACCAAGTTGCCAACCGAGGAGGAGGAGCCAAGACGATGTCAAGAAATCGCATTTCGCGGCGGGCCTTGTTGGCATCCGCTGCAGCGCTGGCCGTCCCTGCCGCCGGCGCCCGGGCCGAGGGCGACACCCTGGCCAAGGCCAGGGCCTATATCGCCAAGGCGACGCAGCCGGGCGCGCCATGGACCGGCCCGCGGACCGGGCCGAAGGCGCAGCCCCACAAGCTGGTGATCTATGTCTCGCAGGACCAGCGCAACGGCGGCGCCCTCGGCGTCAGCGTCGGAGGGCAGGAAGCGGCCAAGGCGATCGGGTGGAATTACCGCATCATCGACGGCCAGGGTACGGTGGCGCAGCACACCTCGGCCCTGAACGAGGCGATCGCGCTGAAGCCCGACGGCATCATCCTCGGAACGATCGATGCCAAGGAGCAGGCGCCGGTGATCGAACGCGCGGTGAAACTCGGCATCAAGGTGGTCGGCTGGCATAGCGCCGGCGAACCAGGCCCGGTGAAGGACCCGCCCGTCATCACCAATATCACGACCAACCCGAAGGAGGTCGGCAGGCTGGCCGCGCTGTACGCCGTCGTCGATTCGAACGGCACCGCCAATGCGGTAGTGATCGGCGACAACCTCTACGCGATCAGCACGGTCAAGACCGATGCCGCGATCGCCGCGATCAAGGGAGTGAAGGGCTGTGCTGTGCTGGCGTTCGAGGACACGCCGATCGCCGACGTCGCGGCGCGAACCCCGCAGCTCACCACGACGCTCTTGGCCAAATACGGCAAGAAATGGACCTACACGATCGCGGTCAACGATCTGTGGTTCGACTTCATGGCCCCGTCGCTGCAGGTTGCCGGGGTCGATCCGGCAGTGGGCTACCCGCGCAATATTTCCGCCGGCGACGGCTCGGTGTCGGCCTTCGAGCGGATCCGCGCCAGGCATTACCAGATCGGCACGGTCGCCGAACCGCTGCACCTGCACGGCTGGATGTGCATCGACGAACTGAACCGCGCCTTCGCCGGCGACCAGCCGAACCGCTTCGTTCCGCCGCCGCATCTGTTCATTCACGCCAACATCAACCGCGACGGCGGCGAGCACAATATCTACGACCCGGAAAACGGGTACCGGGACATCTACAAGAAGATCTGGGGAACGTGAGGTCGTCGTTGCCGATCGCCGGTCTCAGGACGAGGCGGATTCGCCGCATGTGACATGGCGCGGCGCTGGCCCGCGCGTGCCTGGAGGAAACCAGGCCGCAGCGGCGGATGCGCCAGCCCTGCCGACCGTCAATGCATCGCCGAGCCGCCATCGACCAGCAGCGTCTGTCCGGTCATGAAATCGCTGTCGTGCGAGGCGAGAAACAGCAAGGCGCCGACGAGATCCTCCGGCGTTTCCTCGCGCTTGAGCGAACGGCTCTCGACGTTAAGCATGCGCGTCGCGCCGTAATCGTTGCGGCCCTTGATCGTGTCGCTGAGCGTCAGACCGGGCGCCAGCGCATTGCAGCAGATGCCGTGTTCGCCGAGTTCGCGGGCCATCGCCCGGGTCATCGCAACAACCGCGCCCTTGGACGCAACATAATGCAGCATCATCGGCGTGCCCTTGAACACCGTGCCCGACGCGATGTTGATGATCTTGCCGTAGCCTTGGCGGCGCATGACCGGCAGCACCGCCTTGACGCATTCGAACGGTCCGCGGGTATTGACCGCCATGACCCGGTCCCATTCCTCCGAGGCGATCTCGGTCAGCGGCTTTTGCGCGATCTTGCCAAACAGCGCGGCGTTGTTGACCAGCACGTGAACCCCGCCGAAGGCCTGCTCGGTAGCGTGCACCAAATCTGCCACCGCCTTGGGATCGCTGACGTCGCACACCCGGCCGATCGCCTCGCCGCCAGCCGAGCGAAGCTCCTGCACGACCGCTTCGGGCATATCGAGGTCGCACAGGCTGACCCGCGCCCCTTCCGCCGCCAGCGCCTTGGCATAGGTGGCGCCGATGCCTTGCGCCGCACCGGTAACGATCGCCGCCGTCCCCTCCAATCGTGCCATCGTTTCTTCCCTCCAGTTCTGCGTTCGGAGCGCTGCCCCATGATCGCAGAAATAGGATCGCGGCGAAGGGACGGCTAGACGCCCAGAGCCTCGGGGCGGGTGCTTCCAGCCACAATATGGCGCTCTGGCCGGCGGTTACGGTTTGTCCTCCGGGGATGGCCAGCCGATCCAATGGCACAACGCCTCGCCCATGACGAGGTCGCGGTCGCGGCCCTTGAGCCACGGCAGTTCCTCGGTAAACAACGTCACGCATTGCCGCCACGAGCACGGCATGCGCGTGATGTCGGTGCCCCAGAACATGCGCTCCGGGCCGAAGGCGTCGAAACAGCGCTTGAGGTGCGGGTGCAGGCTGCGAAAGGGATATTCGTCCTCGGCATAGCCGGCCTGTCCGGTCGCCTTGACCGCGACGTTCGGGTATTTCGCCAGAGCCAGCAATTCCGGCTGGAACCGGTAGGCCGCGCCGCCCTTGCTGGCGCGCGGCACCCCCATGTGATCGACGATCAGCTTCAAGCCGGGATGGCGCTCCGCGATCCGGCCGACGGTCGGCAGAAACATCGCCGCGCCGAGCGCGATCGGCACCCCCGCCCGCTCGGCGGCGGGCCACAGCCAGTCGAGCGTGCCGTCGGTAAACCAGGATTGCGGGTGCCGCTCGTTCGTATAAAAGCGCAGGCCGAGCATGCCCGGCCGCTCCTTCCAATGCGTGACGATATCGCGCGCCCGCGGGTCGTCGAGATAAAACCAGCCCATGATCGCGAAGCGCTCGGGGTATCGCTGCACCGCTTGCTGCGCCAGTTCGTTCGAGTCCGGGTCCCACAGCACCGGATGGACCAGCGCACGATCGACGCCGGCCGCATTCATCCCCGCAATCGCCTCTTCGGCCGAATAGGGCTCCTGGCGATGGTGCGCGGATGGCGTGCCCTTTCGCCAGAGATGGATTTGTCCATCGACGATCAGCATTTGCGCTGTCCTTTTCATGGTGTCTCCATGTCATCATGGGCACGATCAGGCGCCGGACGCCAGGGCCGCGGCTCGGGGCGGCAGGCGCGTTTGCATCGGGCAATTGCATCAGATCGCGTATGCTGAACAGAGGCCAGCGGAGGACACATGCGCAGGTTTTTCGGACCGACGGGCACCGTCAGCCGGATCAGCGTCGAGAGCCGCGCGCTCGAACGCAACATGCTGGGCGACCCCCCGGTGCGCACCGTCGACATCTACGTCCCGGCCGGGCATGACGGACGCGATTTGCCGCTGCTCGTCGATCTCGTCGGCTTCACCGGCAGCGGTCTGTCGCACACGAATTGGGCCGGCTTCCGCGAGAACCTGCCGGAGCGGCTCGATCGCCTGATCGGCGAACAGAAGATGCCGCCGGTCGTCGTCGCCTTTCCCGATTGCTTCACCCGGCTGGGCGGCAACCAGTACATCAACTCTGCGGCGATGGGGGCGTGGGAGGATTTTCTGCTGCTGGAGATGCTGCCGGCCGTCGAACAGCGGTTCGGCTGCGGCGGCGTTGGGCGGCGCGGCGTGTTCGGCAAGAGCTCGGGCGGCTACGGGGCAATCACGCACGCCTTGCGGCATGCCGACATCTGGTCGGCCGCGGCCTGCCATTCCGGCGATATGGGGTTCGAGCTGTGCTACCTGCCCGACATGCCGGCGGTCCTGCGCGCGCTGGCCGGTGCGGAGAACTCGATCGAGCGCTGGTGGCAGAAACTCGAGGCAGCCCGGAAGCATCCCGACGGCGCCGGCAAGGTCGTCAACGCGCTGGCGATGGCGGCCAGCTATGACCCCGATCCGGCCCAGTTTCTCGGGATCAGGCTGCCGGTCGCGATCGACACCTGCGAATTGATCCCGGAGCGCTGGGCGAACTGGTCGCGGCAGGACCCTGTCGTTGCGGTCGAGAGCCACGGGGACAATCTGCGCCGGCTGAAGGCGCTCTATATCGATTGCGGCGACAAGGACCAGTTCAACCTGCTCTACGGCGCGCGCCGCTTCGCGCGACGGCTGGGTCAGCTCGACATCGCACACCGCTACGAGGAGTTTCCCGACAACCACAGCAGCGTCGATTATCGCATGGACGCAAGCCTGCCGTTTCTCGCGCAGGCGCTGTCCGGCTGACGGCGGGCACGGTTCGATAATCAGCGGTCAATCCGCCGATTTGTCAGCCATGTTCGCCGCGCGCCGGCTGAGCAAGAACATTCGCATCGGACCGTAGTGCTTGGCTGCCTTTGTCATTCCGACATACTGGCACGCGAACTGCCCGGTGTTGTGCAGCGCCAGAACCGCGGCCATGGTCTCGGTGACATAGACGCAGCCCTCCGGTGTCACCGGTTCCACTCGGGCGGTGCGGCTGACCTGCGCGCCGAAGAAATTCTCCCGTCTCAGGATCGGGTCGCGGGCGGCATAAACCGGCCCGAGATGGAGACCGATCCGCAGCCCCATGTCCGCAGGAAGGCCGTTCGCCGCGAGATCGATGCGCCCCATCGCCTCCTGCAATTGCAGGGCGCATTCCGCCGCTTTGCCGGCGTCGTCGAACACCAGGTAAAGGCCATCGCCCCAGGTATTGGCAAACAGGATGTCGCTCCGGTTGCGCTCGACGACGGCGGCAAAGCAGCCCAGGATCACGTCGACGAAGCACGGCAGCAGCCCATCGCGCAGGCCACTGAAGCCGTGGACGTCGCCGAACAGCATCGCCCGGGTGCGCCGCTCGATCCGCCCCACGGCTGCGGCAGCCGGCGCGCGCAGCGGCGGAACGGAGCCGCTGCCGATCCGTATCTCCTTCCTAGGCCCGCCCGCCCGATCCCAGAGCCGCATGTCGGCGGCCGTCCCTGCCGGACCCGCGGGCGGCAGGCCATCCCATATGACGATCTGTTCGAGCGGCGCCGCCAGATGCTGCGCCCGCAGCCGCGCCAGTCCCATCGCCAACTGGCTGCAGTAGCTGAACAGATGGTCGTCGCCGAGATACTGGTCCTCTGTGGCGTAATGCACCGACCCGCTGGTCTCGGCCGCGGCAAGACACCTCTCGAAACGCTCGACCCAGCCATCGCCCGAGGGGCGGACAGAGGCATTGATGAATTCCTCGCGGTCGAACGGCAGAACCACATGCAAGCTGGCGCCGCGAGCGAGGAGCGCCTCGGCAAACAGGATGTCGGCGCCGGCCGCCAGCGAGCCGTAACCGAACCCGACATTGTCTGCCGCCAGTAGCCGCTCAATGGCCTTCCTCACCGCTGGCTCCTGGTCGGCAGGAAAGCGGCCCCGCTTGCCCGGTGCGGCGATGATGTGGCCGAGGTAATGGATCACACGCGGCGGCGACAGCACCTCCAGCAGTTCGCCAGTAAGGCCACGCGCTTCGACAATCAGCCGCAGCTGGCGAAGCATCGACGCCTGACCGCGGTAATCGGTTTGCGGATCGCTCCGCACTTGCTGCCGGACCAGCTTGGCCGTTTCCACCGCCTGGTCGGCATCGCCAAGCACGAGCTGCGCTTCAAGTTCGCTCGCGATCTCATAGAAGCTCTTGCTGCCCCGCCAAGCGGCGAGATCATTGAGGACTTCGCGGGCCAGCTTCACGGCGGCCGCTTCAGCGCCGGCAAGCAGGTTCAAGGTCGCGGCATTGATCCCCGGATAATAGGCTCCCTTGTTTCCCGCACGCCGGGTCGCGGCGCAAACCTCCTCATAGGCCCGCGCCGCCGCGGCGAGCGCTGCGCTCCGCTCATTGCCCGAGGCGGCGAGCGCGGCGTCCTTGAGCAGCCGCGGCTTCAGCGTCGCAACATCGAGCCCCAGCGAATCGGCGAGCGAGATGGCCGGAAGCGGGTCGAGCTTCAGCCGGACGAGCTCTTCCATCGCCTTTGTCGTTGCGCCGGTCGAAGCAAGGCACAGCACTGCGCGGTGCTTCAGCATGAGGTCGTCGGGGAAGCGCTCCAGCCCCTGCCGCGCCAGGTCGTAGGCGAGGAACAGCTCGCCTGACCGCTCACGCTCTTCGACGAGAACGAGCCAGCCGGCGGCGGTGTCCGGCGAGAGCTGCGGCGCGGTCGCTGAGGTCACCATTGGCGTGCTCACAGGCGATCGCTCCCGGCTGACGTCACTGGGCGCCGAGATGAAAATGCGAACTGGTCGCCGGCCATCCTCCCCGGCCCTTCGATTGAAGCGTGCGTGCGGTCACGGCGCAATCGTTTTCAAACCAGGCGACGGAGGTTCGCGCTCCGCTCGCTGCTGCGTCGATCCTTTGCCAAATTCGGGCCGCACGCGCGGCCATCCATCGCCACGAGCATCCGTCGGCCGCAGAGATCAGGGAAGCCAGGACACAGCCCGGACGAGGCGGCGGGTCCATGGGCTGAAGAGGCGGGGTTTGTAAAATTCGACCGCCGCCATCTTGCTCGCCTCGCCCCAGGTGGGATACGGCGCCAGCATACCGGCGATGTCTTTAAGCTTCAGGCGCTGCTCGATCGCCAGCACCCAGACATGCGCAAGTTCGCCCGCATGCGCACCGAGGAGCGAAGCGCCGAGAATGTGTCCATCGCGACGCGCGACAATCTTCACGATGCCGCTTGTGCTTCGCTCGGCTTGCGCCCGGTCGTTCTCGGCGAGCGGAACGCGGATCACCCCGATGTCGTCGCCGTAGCGGCGGCGCCCTTCCGCCTCGGTCGCGCCGACCTGCGCCAATTCCGGATCGGTGTAGGTGACCCAGGGCAGCGCCGCGTAATCGGCCCTGGCCGGCAGATGGAACAGGGCGTTGCGGATCACGATGCCGGCCTGATAGCCGGCAACGTGCGTGAAGCGCGGCCCGTCGATCGCGTCGCCGATCGCATAGACGCCGCGCGCCGTGGTGCGCAGCCGCCGGTCGACGGTGATGCCTCGAACGCCGTATGCGACGCCGGCGCGGTCGAGGTCGAGTGCCTCCAATCGCGGTTTGCGGCCGGCCGCGACCAACAGGTGCGAGCCTTCGATGCGGCTCTGCCGCCCGTCCTCCTCGATCGTCAGGGCGATCCCCGCCCCGGTCCGTGCGATCGATTTGACCTCGGCCTGCTGCCGGATCGATACCCTCTCGTTGGCCAGACACTCGAGCAGCATGGCGGCCAGCTCCGGATCGTCGCGCGGCATCGCCCTGGCCGCCTCGACGACCGTCACCGCGGCGCCGAGCCGTCGGTACGCCTGCGCCAGTTCGATGCCGATCGGGCCGGCGCCGATGATCACCAGATGCGACGGCAGCTGGTCGTTGTCGAAGATCGTCTCGTTGGTGAAATACGCGACGCCGTCGATGCCCGCAATCGCCGGGATCGCCGGCTCGGAGCCGGTCGCGATCACGACCCGCCGGGAGCGGACCCGGCGGTCGCCGGCAACGACCTCGCGTGGCCCGACGAACCGCGCTTCGGCATGGATCACCTCGACCCCGAACCCGGCGAACCGTTCCGCGGAATCGTGCGGCGCGATCGCCTCGATCACCCCGCGTACATGCCGGTGGACGGCGGCGAAATCGATGTCCGGCTCGGCCGCGCTCACTCCGAACCGGCGGCTCGTACGCGCACCGTGCGCCGCCTTGGCCGCGGCGAGCAACGCCTTGGACGGGACGCAGCCGGTATTGAGACATTCGCCGCCCATCCGCCCGCGCTCGATCAGCACCGTCCGCGCTCCGAGCTGGGCGGCGATCGCGGCGGTCGTCAGCCCGGCGGCGCCGGCGCCGATCACGCACAGATCGGCGGCGAGATCGCTCACATCCGCCTTGTCGCTCGGCATCAGCTTGCCGGATCGTCGAGGCCGGCGTCGCGCAATCTCGCCCCTGCCTTGCGCGCGACCAGGATGACGGCAGCAACCGTTGCCGCGACGCCGGCGCCGAACAGGACCCATTTGGCGCGGCTGCCGTTGCCGACCGCGTCGCCAAGCACACCGAGGCAGGTGTAGAGCGCCGTCCCGGGAATGATCCCGACAAACGTCGCCGCGACGAAGTGCCGGAACGGGATCGCGGTGAGGCCGAGCAGGTAGTTCTGCAGGTTGAACGGCACGAGCGGACTGAGCCGCAGCAGCGCCACGATCTTCCACCCGTCGGCGGCAACGGCCTTGTCGATCGCGGCGATGTTGCGCCGGGTCTCGATCAATCTCCGCACTGGATCGCGGGCGACATGGCGAGCGATCAGAAACGCCAGCGACGCCCCGGCAGTCGCCGCGATGATGACGATCGGCAGACCCCAAAAGCCGTAGACGAACCCGGCCGCAACCGTCAGCAGCGCCTCCGGCGCAAGGACGACCGCGCCGAGGACATAGATCGCCGCAAAGACCGCGACCCCTGCGATCCCGAGACCAAGGAGCCAACCCCGCAACGAGTCCAGCGAGGCGCCTACCGGCAGCAGATACCAGCCGATCGCGATCCCGACGACGACGGCCCCTGCCGCCAGCCACACCGCCGAGCCGGCGCCGGATACCTGTCGTGTCATAAGGCGCTCGCCGGTCGTGAAATAAGGATCGCGGCCTCGCTTCGGGGTCATGCCTGGAACAACCTCGCCGACCGCCCCTGGACGATCCTGTCCGTCGGCCGGCGCGCCTGGGCCCATCGCCCCAAACTCATCATAAGATCGAGCGTTTGATCGCGGACCACGCTTTCTGCCGTTCCTCCGGATGGCGATCGTGCGCCAGTCATTGTAGCCTTGGCGCAACCGATTGGGAGGACGCCGATGAAGCACAGCACGGAGAAGCTCCGCACCAGCCATGTCGGGCGCCTGCCGCCGCCGCCGGGCTTCGAGGAGACGGCCTTCCGCCTCGCACGCGGCGAGGTCGGCGCCGACGAAGTGGCGGCGCGAGTCGTGGCGGTCGTCGCCGAGGTCGTGCAACGCCAGAGCGAAATCGGCATCGACTGTCTCGGCGACGGCGAATACTGGTCGGCAATCGGCATTAAATCGTTCGACCAGCTGATGACCGGGCTCGCCACCCGGCCGTTGCAGCCGGGCGAAGTCGCCGCGATGCGCGAGTCGACGCGCGAGCGCGACCTGTTCCGCACCCTTTATGCCGACATGGACCGTGTCGGCACGATGGCCTGCGTGCCGGGCGAGCGGCCGATCCCGCGGGCGCAGCAGCGCGTCATCGTCAGTGGCCCGGTCAAATCGCAAGGCAGCGCCGCGATAAAGCGCCAGCTCGACTGCTTCAAGGCGGCGATCGCGCGGTCCGGCGTCGCCGTAGATGAGGCCTTCGTCCCGGCACTTGCGCCCGGATGGCTCGACCATTTCATCTACAACGAGCACTACAAGACCGACGAAGAATTCGTCTATGCGCTGGCCGACGCGATGAGCGACAAGTACCGGGCGATCGTCGAGGCCGGGTTTATTCTGCAGATCGACGATCCCGGCATCGCCACCTCGTGGGATATGATCAAGCCGGAGCCGAGCCTCGCCGATTACCGCAACTACGTGACGCTGCGGATCGGGGCGCTGAACCATGCCTTGAAGGGAATCCCGCCCGAGAAGGTGCGCTATCACTGGTGCTGGGGGAGCTGGCACGGCGCCCATGTCAACGACATCCCGCTCCGGCACATCATCGATATCGCACTCAAGGTGACCGCGCAGACCTACTCCTTCGAGGCGGCGAACGTGCGGCACCAGCACGAGATCGACGTCTGGAAAGACATGAAGCTCGCACCCGGCACAATCCTGATGCCGGGCGTCATCAGCCATGCCACCAATATCGTCGAGCATCCCGAGGTCGTTGCCCGCCGGCTCGTCGAATGGGCGGGCATCGTCGGGCGGGAGAATGTCGTGGGCGGCGCCGATTGCGGCATGGGTGGCCGGGTGCATCCCGAGATCGGCTGGGCGAAACTTGCCTCGCTCGCCGAAGGCGCCGCCCTCGCGACGAAAACCTTGTGGGCGCTGACGGGCGCGCAATTCGGTGGGTTCGATGACGTATCGCAACCTTACCCCTACGCGCTTTCGGGCGATTGCGGAGCCGTGCCTGTTGCGCCTCCGGCCGACATGACGCGAGCGCCTGGGCGGGTTGCCGCGCTTGCCGGCTGATCCGGCGATCTCCGCCGGCAGGTTCGCCCGGCCGCTCGCGCGGACCCAGGCCGCCTGGCGCGACGCGATCCCGTCACCGGCGGCGCGCCGGCTGGTCGTGGCGCGCGCCGTGCGCAGCCTCGGGCAGGGCGCGTTGTCGGTCGATTTTGCGCTGTATGCGCGGGCATTGCACTGGTCGCCGGCGTTTCTCGGCGGCGTCATCGGCGCCGGGCTCTTGGTCGGCGCCGCCGCCACCGCCGCGATCGGACCGCTCAGCGATCGCCACGGCCGGCGCCGCTTTCTCGTCGGTTACGAGATCTTTGCGATCGCGATGGCGCTGGCGGCGATCGTCGTCGCCGCGCGCTGGCCGCTCGCCGCGATTGCGGCGGTGGCCGGCTGGGGGCGCGGCGCCAACGGCGCGCCGGTGCTGTTCGGCGCCGTCGAGCAGGCCTGGCTGTCTCGTTCGGTGCCGCGGCTTGCGCTGAGCCGGGTGTTTTCGAACAACAGCGCCGCCGGGTTTTTCGGCACCGCGATCGGCATGGCGCTGGGCGGCCTGCCGGCCCTGTTGGCGCCGCTCTTACCGGGCGCGCTGTCTTACCGGCCGCTGTTCGCGATCACGGCGGCGGGCGAGGCGGTGTGCCTGTTGCTGCTGCTGCACACGCCCGATCCCAGTCTGCCGCCCGACGCGGCGACGGATGCGGCGGCGGCGCCCGAGCCGGCCTTGCGCCGGCGGGAGCATGGCCTGCTGCTGCGCCTGGCCGGGCTCAACGCGATGAACGGCGTCGGCATCGGGCTCAGCGGGCCGCTGCTCACCTGGTGGTTCGCCCAACGTTACGGTGTCGGGCCGGCGGCGATCGGCCCGGCGCTCGGCGCCGCGACGATCGTCTGCGGCTTTGTCGCGATCGCTGCCGGCCTCATCGGCAGCCGGGTCGGTGCGGTGGGCATCGTCGTGTGGATGCGGGCGATCGGCCTCGCGTTGCTCGTGGCATTGCCGTTCGCGCCGAGCTATTGGGTCGCGATCTCGCTTTACGGAATGCGCATGATCGTCAACCGCGGCTCGGCCGGGCCACGCCAGGCCTTGGCGTTGGGGCTGGTGCGGCCGCACCGCCGCGGCCTCGCGGCGACCGTCAACAGCTTTTCGATGCAGGTCCCGCGCGCCTTCGGGCCAGCCGTCGCCGGGATGTTTTTTGCGGCCGGCGCGCTGGCCGCGCCGTTCCTGCTGGCTGCCGCGTTCCAGGCCGCCTACCTCGCGGTCTACGCCCGCTTTTTTGCCGCCTACGACCCCGAGCGCCGCGGGCTGTAGCCGACGGATGCCGGCCGCGGCGCGGCAGCGCGGGCCAGGCGGTCGTTGATCGCGCGGCCAAGTCCCTCCTCGGGGATCGGCATGACAGCGATGCCGGCGAATTCCGGCCGGTCGAGCCGGCGCAGCATCTGAAACAGATTGGCGGCGGCCTCGGCAGGGTCGCGCGAGCGCGACAAAAACAACACGGCGGCGAAGCCGGGCGGCGCCTCGGGGCCGAACGCCAACAGCGCCTCGCCCGGTCGCGCTTCGGTCACGCCGAGACGCAGCGGCCGGTTCGGCGCGTAATGGCTCGGGAGCCGGCCCGGCGAGCGCGGTGTGGCGTCGTCCGGCGCCGGCGTCTCGATCCGCCCGAACAGCGCGACCAGCGCTTCCAGCGGCACGCCGCCCGGCCGCAGCAGGGAGGGGATGCCGCCGGTCAGATCGAGGACGGTCGATTCGACCCCGACGCGGCACGGGCCGGCGTCGAGGATCATCGCGACCGCGTCGCCGAACTCGCCCCGGACATGCGCGGCGGTCGTCGGGCTGACGCGGCCCGAGCGGTTGGCCGAGGGGGCCGCGACCGGCCGGCCAGCCGCGCGCAGCAATTCCTGCGCGACCGGATGCGCCGGCGCCCGCAGCGCCACCGTATCGAGGCCGGCGCTCGCCAACAGCGAGAGGCCGCTGTCCGGTCGGCGCGGCAGCACCAGACTCAGCGGTCCCGGCCAAAAACGCTCCGCGGCAGCCCGGGCGCGGTCGTCGAAAACGGCGAGCGCTTCGGCTTCCGCCAAACCGGGCACATGCACGATCAGCGGGTTGAAACGCGGCCGTCCCTTGGCTGCGAAGATGTGCGCAACAGCTTGTTCGCGCGTCGCGTCGCCGCCCAGGCCGTACACGGTCTCGGTCGGAAAGGCGACCAGTTCGCCGTCGCGCAGCCGCCGCGCGGCGCGCGCAACCGCATCCGGCGTTGCCCGGACGATCACCCGCGACGAGGTTCGCGGCTGAGGCCGCGTTCGGCGAGCGCGGCCAAATAGAGCTTCCATCGCCGGTCGTGCTCGACGCCGAGCCGATAGAGGTAATCCCATGAATAGATGCCGGTGTCGTGCAGATCGTCGAATTTGATGCGCACCGCGTAATTGCCGACCGGTTCGACATCTAGGATGCCGACATGGGCGCGGCCGGCGATGATCGTCTTGTCGCCCGGACCGTGTCCCTGCACCTCGGCCGACGGGCTTTCAACCCGGAGATATTCGGCCGGCAGCGCGAACTCTTTGCCATCGTCGAAAGCGATGTCGAGGCGCTTGTCGGCGCGCCTCAGGCGCAATTCGACCGGCCAGGGCGCGCTAGCCTTCGCCACGCTCGCTCACCGGCGGCAATCGCTTCGGCGCCTGTTCCCCGTCGCGCAACGGCCTCGCCTCGTCGACCAGCATGATCGGGATGCCGTCGCGGATCGGATAGGCGAGGCCGGCTTCTTCGCTCACCAGCTCCTGCGCGGCACGGTCGTAGCGCAACGGCGCCTTGGTCAGCGGGCAGACCAGGATTTCGAGAAGCTTCGGGTCGATGTCAACGGGTTCGTCCATGGCGCTGTTTCCGGCCGCGTGTCAATGCCGCGTGCCGCCGATGCCGCCGTCGTCTTCGCCCGACAACGGCTCGATGGCCGCCATCTCGACCAGCGTCGTCAGGAGGCGCGCTCGCTCGCCGAGGTCGGCCGCTTCCAACAGCGCCTGCTTCTCGCTTGGCGCAAACGGACAGGCCATCGCGATCGAAGTCACGAGGTAGTCGCTCGGCGCCTTGTCGATCGCATTCCAGTCGACCGACAATTGGCGCTGCGCGAAATAGCCCTTGAGGCCGCGGATCAGCCGGGCGCGGTCGAGATCGGCGTCGCCGGTGGCCGCAAGGTCTTCTGCGAACGGCCGCCAGTCGGGGATGACCCTGCGATAACTCGACAACAACGGCAGTTCCTCGACGATGCGGAAGCGCGCGATGCCGGTCAGCGTGATCAGAAAGCGGTGGTCATCGGTCTCGGCGAACTGGGTGATGCGGCCGGCGCAGCCGATCGGGTAAAGCGGCGGATTGAGCGCGCCCTGGCCGACACCGTCGCGCTGCGGCTCCGCTGGCTGGATCATGCCGACGAGTCGGTCGCCGCCGAGCGCGTCGTGGATCATCGCCAGATAGCGCGGCTCGAAGATGTTGAGCGGCAGGCGACCGCGCGGCAGCAGCAGCACGCCGGTCAGCGGGAAGATTGGCAGGACCTCGGGCAACGCTGCCCGCCCGGTCGGGTTCGGCTGATCACTCATGCCCCTTCCGCCGCTCACGAGAACAACAGCGAAGACAGCCGCCGCCGTCCGCTCAGCGTCAGCGGGTCGGTCGGCCCCATCGCCTCGAAGAACTTAAGGAGCTGGCGGCGCGCCGCCTGGTCGTCCCAGTCGCGGTCGCGCCTGTAGAGCGCGAGCAGTTCGTCGATCGCCGCCTCCCGCTCGCCGGCGCCGAACAGCGCGGCGGCGAGATCGAAGCGCGCCGCGTGGTCGTCTGGGTTCTGCTGCAGGCGGGCGCGCAGTTTGCCCGCCGAACCCATCGCCTTCTTGCCCTGCTCGGCGAGTTCCAGCGCGGTGCGGGCGGCAGCGATGTCGGCGTGCTTGGCGAGATCGGCCGGGGCGCGGGCGAGCGTCTGGCGCGCCTGATCGATCTGGCCTTTTGCCACCAGCACGCGCACCAGACCGGCGATCGCCTCGGGATTATCCGCTTCGCGCTGCAGAATCTGGCCGTAGATCGCGCCGGCGGTGTTGTGGTCGCCGCTCTGCGCCGCTTCCTTGGCCATCGCCAGCGCCTCCTCGACCGGCGACGGACCGGCCGCGGTGCCGCCGAGGCGCTGCACGAACTGCTTCACCTGGCTTTCCGGCAAGGCGCCGACAAACCTGTCGACCGGCCGCCCGTCCTTGAAAGCGTAGACCGCCGGGATCGACTGGATGCGCATCTGCTGCGCGATTTCCGGGTTGTCGTCGATGTTGAGCTTGACCATCCGCACCGCGCCGTTCGCCGCGCGCACGATTTTTTCGAGAATGGGTCCCAGTTGCTTGCACGGACCGCACCACGGCGCCCAGAAATCGACGATGACCGGTTGGTCGAACGAGGCGTCGACGACCTCGGCCATGAAATCGGCGGTCGATACGTCCTTGACCGGCGCCGCCGCGCCGACGGCGGCTCCTGCCGCGCCGCCGATCAAAGGTTCATTCGCCATAGGGTCTTCTCCCCAAGGGATCCCGATTAACAAAAATGGCGGCAAGCCGCGCCGATGACAAGCGCCGCCGGCCGCACCATCGGCATTTTCGGCGCGCTCGCCGAGACTGCCCCTCCGGCCGCTGCGCATCATCCGTGAAGATGCGAATGGGCCTCGGAACCCTCGCCATGATCATGTCGATCCGCGGCGATCGCGATCGGCACGACGTGCAGGTTGACGTGACGAACCCCGCGCTCCGCCGCCAGCCGATCCGCCAGCTCGTGGATCTGCGCGCTGGTTCCCTTGAGGACCGAGGCTTCAAGACAGGTCCGGCGATCGACGTGCACGTGCGTCGTCGCGACCGTCAGATCGTGATGATCGTGCAGCGCGCGCGTCAGGCGCCGCGCCAGCGCGCGCGTCGCGTGGTCGTAGACATAAGCAACGATCGCCAGGCACGGCGTGTCGCCGCGGGAAGCGGCCTCCTGCGATGCCGCGCGCCGGATCATGTCGCGCACCGCCTCCGACCGGTTGGCGTGGCGCCCATACCGCACGGCCGCGTCGATGAGGCCGAGCATGTCGTCGTCGATCGTGATCGTGATGCGCTGCATGGCGGGTCCGCGTTGAAGGTCAATGAAAAATGGGTGGTATTACGTCTATGGACAAAGGTATGATCATGAGACGCCGCTCAGCAGATCGGCGACCAATTCCGGGGATTGTGATGCCGCAGCCGA
>DATJUL010000250.1:0-6236 GCA_035502295.1 Allostellaceae bacterium
CGCCTCCGATTATCCGCATTCGGAATGCCAGTTCCCGAAATCGATCGACAACATCCTGGCGTGGCAGAGCCTCGGGCCGGCGGCGCGGCAGAGATTGTTCTGGGACAACGCCGCGCGCTTCTTCCGGCAAGGCTGATGGGCTGGTGCCGGGCGCGCGGTGCGGCAGGCAGTGCGCGCCCGCACCGTATTTGTCGATATCGCCAAACTCCGAGATTACTGCCTTTCCGAGGGTCACCCGCGAGGCCGGCACAAGGCGCGCGTGTTTCGGTCACGCCTCGGCCTGACGGCGGATGATGCGGGGTTTCTCCGCGATCTGCTGGTTCGCGCCGCGCGATCACGGCCTCGGGAGTTGATCGCTGCGGAGCAAGATGCCTACGGTGGCCGCTTCATTCTCGACATCTCCGTGACCACTTCTGCGGGAACCGCAATCGTCCGCTCGGGCTGGATCATTCGGACCGGAGAGCGGGCGTTGCGGTTCGTGACCTGCTATGTGCTCCCCTGAGCGAACAGAGGGCGGAACATGCCCGGCCAAATCAACCTTCTCGATGCCGTCGCCCTGACCGGCGACGTACCGGATCGCGGGCTCGTGCGCGGACAGGTCGGAACAGTGGTCGAATGTCTCCGCCCCGACGTCTACGAGGTCGAGTTTTCCGACGACAGCGGCCGCAGCTACGCCCAGCTGGCTTTGCGCGGCGAGCAATTGCTGGTGCTGCATTACGCGCCACAGCGGGCTGCATGATCGTCTGGCGCCGCCCGGGCCGAACGAATTAGCCGCGTGCAGACCGAATTCACATTGGCGCAGCTCGCCGATCGCGACATCGCCGCATCGGAAAAAATCCTGCGCGCGTGCGTCCATTGCGGCTTCTGCACCGCGACCTGCCCGACCTATGTGCTGCTCGGCGACGAACTCGACGGCCCGCGCGGCCGCATCTACCTGCTGAAAAACATGCTGGAGCAGGGCGGCCCCGTCGCGCGCGAGACGGTGACGCATATCGACCGCTGCCTGTCGTGCCTCGCGTGCATGACGACCTGCCCGTCGGGCGTCCATTACATGCACCTCGTCGATCACGGCCGCCGCCATATCGCGACGCATTACCGCCGGCCGTGGCCTGAGCGGCTGGTGCGGAACTGGCTCGGCCTTGTGTTGAGCCGGCCCGCGCTGCTGCGCCTCTTGCTGCTCGCGGCGTGGCCGGCGAAGCCGTTCGCGCGGCTCCTGCCGCGCCCGTTGCGGCCGGCGCTGGCTTTGGCGCCGGATCGCCTGCCGTCGCCGTCGCCGGTCGATCGGCCGCAGATTTTCCCGGCGGCCAGCAAGCAGCGGATGCGGGTCGCGCTGCTTTCCGGCTGCGCCCAGCAGGTGCTGGCGCCCGAGATCAACGAAGCGACGGTGCGGCTGTTGACGCGGCTCGGCGCCGAAATCGTCGTCGTGCCGGGCAGCGGGTGCTGCGGCGCGCTGCAGCACCATCTCGGGCAGGAGAGGCCGGCGCTGGCGTTTGCCCGCGCCAACATCGCGGCGTGGGAGCGGACGCGCGCGCAGGGCGGCCTCGACGCGATCGTCGCCAACGCGTCTGGCTGCGGCACGATGCTGAAGGATTATGGTTTTCTGTTGCGCGGCGACCCCGCCTGGGCCGACCGGGCGGCGCGCATCGCCGGGTTGGCGCGCGACGTCAGCGAAGTCGTCGCCGCGCTCGGCCTGCCGCCCGTGGCCGACGGGCCGCATCAGGGCCTGCGGGTCGCCTATCATTCCGCCTGCTCCCTGCAGCACGGCCAGCGCATCGAGCGCGAGCCGAAAGCGCTGCTGGCGGCCGCCGGGTTTCGCGTCGTCGATGTGCCGGAGGGGCATTTGTGCTGCGGCTCGGCCGGCACCTACAACCTGTTGCAGCCGGAACTTGCGGCCCGCCTGCGCGCGCGCAAGCTCGCCAATATCGCCGCGACCGGCGCTGACATCGTCGCGGCCGGCAATATCGGCTGCATCATGCAGCTTGCCGGCGCGCCCCAGCCGGTCGCCCACACGGTCGAGCTGCTCGATTGGGCGAGCGGCGGGCCTATGCCCCGCGCGCCGGCTGGCGCCGCCGCAGCAGCAGCGGAAACAGCAGCGACAGCCCCAGTGCCGCCAGCCCGATGAGGCTCGGCCACAGCACCTCGTCCGGCCAGTTTGCGGCGCCGGTCAACGCGTGCCCGCCGGCGGCGCCGAGCGCGACAAATGCCACCGTCAGCGGCAATTGCCCGAGCAGCGACCCCAGCATATAGGCGCCGAGCCGGATCCGCGTCAGCCCCAGCGCGTAGTTGGTCAGACTGTGCGGGATGATCGGCACCAGCCGCAGGACCGCGACCATGCGCCAGCCGCCGCGCTCGGCATACTTGAACAGCGCCGCCAACCGCCGCGGATCGCCGCGCGCCGCCAACCCGGCGCGCAGATAGCGGGAAACGAGGAAGCCGGCGACCGCGCCGACAAGGCTGCCGAGCGCCGCCCACAAGACGCCCCATCCGATGCCGAACAACAGGCCGGCGGCGACCGCCAGCACCGTGCGCGGCACAAAAAACAGGCTGGCGGCGATCTGCAACACGATGAACGCGAGCGGCGCCAGCGGATTGCGGGCGATCGTCGCGGTCAGCTGCAATGGCTCGAACAGATGACGCCAGCGCCACGCCGCGGCAACGCCGGCAGCCAGCAGCACCAGCACCAGCAGCCGCGCGACGATCGCGGCCGCTTTCACGGCAGGACCGGCTCGGCGCGCTGCGGCTCGACGGCCGCCGGCGCCGGCTCATCCGTCGCCGCCTCCGCGATCAGCACCGGGCGGGCGGCGCGGCGGCGCAGCCACAAGACGCCGGCGAGGTCGGCGATGCCGACCCACAGCCGGTCGAACACGCCGTATTTCGAGCGGCCGCGCTGCCGCGGCCGGTGGTTGACCGGCACCGAGCGCACCTCGCCGCCTTCGCGCAAGACCAGCGCCGGCAGAAAGCGGTGCATGTGGTCGAAATACGGCAGGTCGAGAAAGAGGGCGCGCGGCAACAGCTTCAAGCCGCAACCGGTGTCCGGCGTGGCGTCGTCGAGGAGGCGCCGGCGCACGGCATTGGCGATGCGCGACGATTGCCGCTTCGACCAGCTGTCGCGGCGGCGGGCGCGCCGGCCGGCGACGAGCAGCGGCCGCGCCGGCGCCTCGCGCGCGATCTGCCACAGAAGCGGGATGTCGGAGGGATCGTTCTGGCCGTCGCCGTCCAAGGTCGCGATCCACGCGCCACGCGCCGCCTTGACGCCGCTCCGGATCGCCGCGCTCTGGCCGCAGCCCGTCTGGTGCCGCACCAGGC
Organism: Allostellaceae bacterium; assembly: GCA_035502295.1. Taxonomy (GTDB): domain Bacteria; phylum Pseudomonadota; class Alphaproteobacteria; order ATCC43930; family CGMCC-115725; genus DATARH01. Next base: position 3,307 of record DATJUL010000250.1, read on the forward strand.
GGAGCCGCGGGACGCTGTGCTGCAGTCGGCGGATTTCGGCCGCCGTCGCGTCGCGGCTGCCGTCATCGACATAGACGATCTCGTAGTCGAGGCGCCCGTCGAGCGCGGCCGCGATCTCGGCGACCAGCGGCGCGATGTTGCCGGCCTCGTCGCGGACCGGAATGACGACGGAAAGCTCCATGCGCCGGCGATTTAGCACGTTTCCCCGCGGCCGAGAAACCATAGCAATCGCCGGCTCTCCTACCGCAATGTGCGTATATAGGTGGGGCCGATTTCCACGATCATTCGCTTGTCGGAGGCAGTTTGCGCCATCATCCATTCAAATTCGACCAGCGGTAGGGCGAGTTGCAGGCGCCTCGCGGCTTCCGGCTCACCGCAGCGAAACGCGATGCGGCTGAGCCTGCGGAACCGTCGCTGACCAATGCCGATGCGTGGTGCCAATGCCCTCAAATCTTTATCGAAGCTGATCAAGATTGCGCCGTTCAGCTCGGCGACAGACGCGACGAGCGGGTCCGGTGAATTGGTTGGCAGTATCTCTCTTAGCAGAATGACTTCGTGCCCTGCCTCGCGAAGGATGCGCGCGACCGAATCAGGAACACAGTTGTCAGCCAGGAATCTGAGGCGAGACCGCCCGGACATGCTTCAGGCGGCCACCCCGGCTGTTTCATAGTGTAGAGCCGCTTCCACATCTGTCGGGGTCAGATCGGGATATTCCGCGATGATCTGCTCAACTGTGAACCCGGCATCCCTAAAGCGTTTGATCGCCCCGGTCGGGATGCGTGTGCCGGCGATCACCGGGGTGTTGCCGAGCACGCGGCGCGACTGCTCCACTTTGCCCAAGTCTGCTTCCGGGCGACGAAGGAGGCGCTCGGCGTCCCGCCTGGTATCTGCCATGATGCGCTTGAGCGGGATGCCGAGAACGTCCTGGCCGCTCACCGCTTCGCGCCTCCGTCCGCCGTCGGGTTCGTGAACGATGACGCGGCGATTGAGCACATAGAGGGTCGTCCTCGTCCACAAATCATCTTCCAGATGGCTGAGCCTTTCAGCCACCTGCCGGAGGTGCTGGGGTGAGAGATTGTGCTGGCGGCGCAGCAAGCCCAACGTGCGAAGACCTACGACAGCCTTGAATGAATAGATTCTGCTGAAAGGCGTTCGCCGGTCTTCGTCGGCGTACGCGGGCGCGAAAAATCCGGTTCTGTCCCAGTAACGCAGCTGCGCCGAAGTCAGCCCCGTCAACTTCTCGACGCTGGCTTCGCTGAACGCGGCCATCGTATTGTCAAGCATAGCGTTCGTCCCGGAACATAACTAGAACTTTGGCTCAGGCGCGGCGAAAGTCAAGGCTTGTTCACGCCGGCTGCGGTTATTCCGCCGCCAGCCGGGTTTCGGCCGCCGCCAACGCGGCGGCGATGCCGCGGTGGTAGTGCTGCAGCGCCGGCTCGTTGCGGCCGAACACGATCGCCTCCTGGGCGCCTGACAGAAAGCCCTGCTGCATGCCCTCGCAGGTCGGGAAATCCTGCGTCTCGACCGTCGCCATCAACACGTCGAAGTTCTTGTCCCAGTGGCGCCTGGCGCTGTCACTCGTCGCCGGCTCGGGGATGTACAGCGAGACATACATCGAGCAGCGGTCGACCCGCTCGCCGGGAAAGATGTGCCAGGTTTCGACGTGGTCGCGCTGGAAGACGAACACGGTGTTGGGAAACAGCACATAGATCATCGCGGTGTGGTCGAACACGTCCCACTGGTCTTCCGGCTGGCCGCGCAGCGCGTCGAGCGTGCGCCGCGCCACGGTCATGCGGTGGTTGCGGCCAAGCGCGGTGAAGGTGGCGCGGTTGCTGTAAAACAGCGGATTGGCGGTATCGGGGTGCAGGTATTGAAAATGATAGGTCTCGCCGAACGTATCGACCGCGAGCTTCCAGTTCATCGCGCGCGACAGCGTGCGCGTCTCGTAATGATGCCAGGTTGCGAGGCCGTAGGCGGCAATGTCGTCGGCCGCGCCGGCGAGCAGCGCATCGACCTCGAACGCGCTGCCGGGGCGCAGCCCGACCCAGATCATGCCGTATTTCTCGACGACCGGCAGCGCCGCGAGGCCGTGCGTCGCCCGCTCGACGGCGGGAAACGCCGCCTCCTCCGGGCGCGCGACGAGCGCGCCGTCGAGGCCGTAGGTCCAGCCGTGATAGGGGCACGAAAAGCTGCGCGCGCCGGCGCCGCACCCGTTGAGCGCGACCCGCGCGCCGCGATGCCGACAGACGTTGAGATAGGCGCCGAGCGAACCGTCGTCGCGCCGCACCAGCAGCAGCGGCTGTCCCGTATGGTCGTGCGTCATCCAGTCGCCCGGCCGCGGCAACAGCGCCGACAAGCCGATGTTGATCGGCCCGTCGCGAAAGAACAGCGCCCACTCGCGCGCCGCCTGATCGGCGCAGGTGTAGTCGCTGACCGGGTTGCGGTAGACGCCGTCGGCCAGCGCCGTCGTGCGGCGGTCGAGATGGAGGAGCAGCTGTCTGGCTTCGGCAATCTGGTCGTGGCGGCGCATCGGGGTCTCCGCGATCGGTGTGGGCCGGCGCGACAATAGCACCGGACCGGATCAATAACGCAGCCGGTAATAGATGCCGCCGATAAACTCGTGCAGCGCAAAGAAGCTTCGCGCCAGCCCCATCGGGTTCGGCAGAAAGTCGTCGGGCTCGTCAAAATGGGGGGCGACCCGCGGCGCCGGCCACGGCAGCGCCACGAGGCCGGCCTTGTCGAACGCCCAGATTGCCCGCGGCAGGTGCCAGGCCTGGCTCACCAGCACGACCGTATGAATCCCGGCGGGGCGCAGCATCGCGGCGGTAAAGACCGCGTTCTGCCAGGTCGAGTGCGAGCGGTCTTCGGTCCACTTGACGGGCACCCCGAACTCGCCTTCAAGCACTTGCTTCATCAGCGCCGCCACGCTT
>DATJUL010000251.1:0-15703 GCA_035502295.1 Allostellaceae bacterium
AAGGCGCGCACCTCGATCTGGCGCACCCGCTCGCGCGAAATGCCGTATTGCTGCGACAGGTCCTCGAGCGTCGTCGGGTTTTCCTTGAGGCGACGCTCGGTCAGGATATGGCGCTCGCGGTCGTTCAGATGCGTCATCGCCTTGTCGAGTAGATCGCGCCGCAGCCCCAGCTCCTGCCGCTCGCCGAGCCGCGTCTCCTGGCTCTCGGTCTCATCGACCAGCCAATCCTGCCATTCGCCCTCGCTGTCGCTGCGCAAGGGCGCGTTGAGCGAATGATCGGGACTCGCGAGCCGCCGGTTCATGCTGACGACATCGGCCTCGGGCACGTCGAGTTCGGTGGCGATCTTCTTCAGGTTTTCCGGCGAGAGATCGCCCTCCTCGACCGCCTGCAACTGTCCCTTCAGCTTGCGCAGGTTGAAGAACAGCTTTTTCTGCGCCGCTGTCGTGCCCATTTTGACGAGCGACCAGGAGTGCAGGATGTATTCCTGGATCGCCGCGCGAATCCACCACATCGCATAGGTTGCCAGCCGGAAGCCGCGGTCGGGGTCGAACCGCTTGACCGCCTGCATCATCCCGACATTGCCTTCGGAGATCAGCTCCGACAGCGGCAGTCCATAGCCGCGATAGCCCATCGCGATCTTGGCGACGAGCCGCAGGTGGCTGGTGACCAGCCGATGCGCAGCTTCGGAGTCCTGCGTCTCCTTCCAGCGCTTGGCGAGCATGTATTCTTCTTCCGGCTCCAGCATCGGAAATTTGCGGATCTCCTGGAGATACCGCGTCAAATTCCCTTCGCCGGAAAGCGACGGAACCGAAAGTGTGGCCATCAGCGGTTTGCTTCTCCATCCAGATGCCGCGTACCAGCGTCAACGCCAGAGACAGGCGGGCGATCCCGCGGCGAGACCCGCCCCCGAAACTTTGCTGAAAAAAAGCCTTACTGATATAGTCAAGTTTTGTCCAGATTAAAGTAGCTCTAAATTAGCGATCAGCGCCCGCATGTCGCCTGGCGGCGTGCTGTCGAAAACCAGTCTCTCCGCGGTGATCGGATGGGTAAACCCGAGCCGCGCGGCATGCAAGGCCTGCCGCGGAAAGGCGGCAATCGCGCCGGCGACGGCGTCGGTGCGCGCCAGAAGCCGGCGGGCGCGGCCACGATAGACCGGATCGCCGATCAGCGGATGGCCGATATGCGCCAGATGCACGCGCACCTGATGGGTGCGGCCGGTCAACAGCCGGCATTCGACGAGGGCGGCCACCTCCGCTCCCGCTCGGCCGAAGCGCCGCACGACGCGATAGCGCGTCGTCGCCGGCTTGCCATGGCCGGCGGCGACGACTGCCATTTTCTTGCGGTTCGCCGGGCTGCGGCCGATATTGCCGGCGATCTCGCCTGCGGGCGGCGCCGGCACGCCCCAGACCAGCGCCAGGTAGGCACGCTCGATGCGGCGCTGCGCAAAATCCTGCGACAGCGCATGGTGGGCCGCCTCGGTCTTGGCGGCAACGAGGAGGCCGCTGGTGTCTTTGTCGAGGCGATGCACGATGCCGGGCCGGCGCACGCCGCCGATGCCGGCGAGGCTCGGCCCGCAATGCGCGAGCAGCGCGTTGACCAGCGTGCCCTTGGGGTTGCCGGGGGCGGGATGGACGACCATGCCGGCCGGCTTGTCGATGACGATCAGAGACGCGTCCTCAAAGCGGATATCGAGCGCCAGCGCCTCGGCCGCCGGCGCGTCCGCGACCGGCGCCGGCAGCGTCACCACGAGACGGGCGCCGGCCACGGCGCGCCGCGCCGGGTCGCGCACCACCCGGCCGGCGGCATCGGCGATCCGGCCCTCCAGCATCAGCTGCTTCAGGCGGCTGCGCGACAATTCGGGCAGCAGGCGCTGCAGCGCGCGGTCAAGCCGCGCCCCGGCATCTTCCGGCGGGATCGCGACCGCGATGCGGCGATCGGCCGGTCCGCTTGAGGGCGTCGCGTCAGCCGGCATCGCGGACGCTGTCCGGGGCAGGTGACGGGATGCCGGCGCGGGCATTGACGGTTGCCGTCGTCGTCATGGGCGTCCTGATCGTCGCCGGCGTGGCGGCGCTCGCGGTCGGCGTCGCCCGCCGCGCGGTCCACCCGACGCCGCAGATCGAGGCGACGCCGTTTGCCGCGGCCCCGATCGACCTGCCGAAGGGCGCGCATGTCACGGCGATCAGCACCGGAACGGACCGTCTCGTCGTCGCTGTCGCGCTGCCCGGCGGCAGCGAGGAACTGCTCGTCGTCGACCTCGCCACCGGCCGCCGCCTCGGCACGATACCGGTGCACGCCGCGCCGTAGCGCACCACGGGATCGGGGCTTGATCCCTCAGAGGAACACGCTGAGGTTTTTGTCGAGCAGCACGTTGGCGTCGAGCAGGATCGCGCGGCGCGCGATCTGCCAGGCGCCGTTGACGTTGCGCAGCACATCGTCGCGGCAGCCGGAGAGAACCTGAAAATCCGTCTCCAGATGCGAACGGCTGACGAGAAACGCGGTGCGCGCCTTGACCTCGCCCGTCTCCAAAGGCGTCGCTTCGAGGTTGCCGACGAGGTGACGGGTGCGCGACGGCGGCTCCTCGGCCCAAGCCATCCCGCTGTCGAGCCGGGCGACGCGCATCTCGAGGTAACGCTTGTCCTCTTCGAGGATCGCCAGGTCGCCCAATGGCGTCACCTCGCGGTGCAGGTCGCGGCGCAGCACGTTCTTGCGGCGCGGCATGAAATAGAGCACGTCGTCGGCGAACAACTCGAGCCACTCGGTGAACCGGCGCTCGTCCAAGAGCCACGCCTCGCGGATGTAGAACTGCATCAGGTCGAACCACAGCGCCTGCAGTGCCATCTTACGGGCGGCCATCGCGATAATCCCCCCATCGTCATGGCCGGGATTGACCCAGCCATCCACGCCTCTGCGCACGCCGTGTCGGGCTTCCGTGGATGCCCGAATCAGTCCGGGCACGACGAATAAAGGATTGCAGAGCGCATTGCGACGCTACCCTCGCATCGTCGCGGTGCCGTCGAAGCGGGCGCTGATCGGGTCGAGCGCGATGTCGGCCCAGCTTTCGGCGTTCATGAACTCCTGCCAGCGCCGGTAGAACAGGCGCTGGTTGTTCTCCGAGATGTAACGCTCGGCGACGAGCCCGGGATAATCGGGGTGCGGTCCGGCATGCCCCAATCCCATCGACAGATCCTGCGGCTGGCGGCGCGCCAACGGGCTGGCGCTCGCTTCGGTCACCTGCCGCCAGTTGTCGACATCGTCCTGCTCGAAGAGGCCGGCGGCGCCATTGTTGGCCTGGCTGCCGATGCGGATCACGCGCTTCAATTCCTCCGGGGCATCGCGCTCCAGCAGCACGAAATGCCAGAATTCCGTCTGCCGCGGTCCGCGCGGCAGGGCCAGCCGGAACCCCAAAATGCCGTTCGGGAAAAGCGAATGATTGGCGAGCTGCACCCCTCGGGCGCGCAGCGTGCCGAGCCGCCGCTCGGCTTCGGGCAACGTCGCGTCGTGGTATTCCTGGAACAGCCGCATCGTCTCATGCGACATGCCGTGCACATAGCGCGGGGCGTTGTCGTCGGCGGCGCGGAACGTGATCGCGTGGCCGTTGACGAAGGCATGTTTGCTGGGGCTTCGAAACTGGTCCGCGTGCGACAAGGGCGGGCGGCCGAGCCAGCTTGTCTGCACCCGGGCGCTCGACAGGTGGCTGGTCGGCACGTGGTAATTGTCCGAGCAGTTGTCGACCAGCGTCTTCCAGTTGACGGGCTCCAGCCATTTCATCGGCCCCAAGGCCTGCATGCCGCCGTCGCTCCGGTTGAAGACCGTGTCGAGATACCAGCGCGCGTCGCCGAGATAAGCCTCGAGGCTCGGCGCATCCGAGTCCCAGGTCGCAAACACGATGCCGGCATAGGTCTCGACCCGCGCTGCGATGAGACCGAGCGCGGATTTGTCGAGCGCGCCGTAATACGCCTCCGATTCGCCGGGGACGTGTTCGAGGCTGCCGTCGTTGCGATAGGTCCAGCCGTGATAGGTGCACATGAAGCGCTTCTGGTTGCCGTCATCGCAGCGCACGACACGGTTGCCGCGGTGGCGGCACATATTCAGCAGCGCGTGCAGGCGGCCGGCGCCGTCGCGGGTCAGGATGACCGGGTCCTGGCCCATATACGTGTGAAAGAAATCATCCGGCGCCGGCACCAGGCTCTCATGCCCGATCATCAGCCAGGCGCGGCCGAAAATTCGCTCCATCTCGTCGGCGTAGACCGCCTCGTCGGAAAAGATGCGGCGGTCGAGCTTGCCGGTGGCGGGATCGATGACGGCGTATCTGCGAGGGGCGCCCATGCGCGAATCCTTCCTCTCGCCCCATCATAGCAAGAGACGCGCGAGATCATCACAGTGTTTCGGCCCGCCCGCGAGCGACCGGTCGAGCGGCCGCCAGCGCGCTGACGCAAGGGCCTCGACAGCGGCGCGACGGGACGCTATGCGACAGGGCGATATCGCGGAAATGGACATCGCGCCGCTAATCGAGCAGTGTATCCGGAGATCGCGCTGAGGCGCGCGAGGGGGGACTAATGTCGTGGTCGTGTCGCCTGATCCGGCTGGTGCTGATCGCCATGGCGGCGAGCGCGCTTGCCGCGATACTGCCCGCGGGCACTGTGCGGGCGGCTGGTGAGAACCCGCTGGGCGGCAGCCTGCTGCAGGGCGCGCCGGCCAGCGGCAACACCGCTGCCGCGCCGGCGGCCCAGGGCAGCAGCGCGCTCGGCGGCGGCCTGCTGCAGGGCGGCGGAGCCTCGTCCGAACCGTCGACCGTCTTTGTGCCCGGCCGGCCGCCGCCGGCACCGGCGCCGGCCGCGAAGAAGGAAACGGCTGCCGCGAACGAGATGAAGGGGGCGGAGGACCACGCGAACCTGTTCAAGGCGAGCCAGTTCCCCTCGGCGCTGCAATGCGGCGTGTGCCACCCGGTGCAGTTCCGCCAGTGGTCGGTGTCGCAGCACGCCTACGCCGAACTCAGCGTCGTGTTTCAGGCCTTCCAACACTCCATCAACTATCAGGAGAACGGCAGCAACGGCGATTTCTGCGCGCGTTGCCATTCCGACATCGCCGGCTACCTCAGCGAACCGGCCGACCTGGCGATCATCAAACGGCACGAGATTTCCCGCGAAGGCATCACCTGCATCACCTGCCACCGCATCGCCAAGGCATACAACAAGGTCAGCGGCCGCATCGCGATCGTCCCGGGCGGCATCACCGATACCATTTACGGCCCGTTCGACGACACGGAGCTGAAGCGTGTCATTGCCGACCCGAAATATCATGTTCAGCCCAACCCCAAGAAAGTGGGCCTGCTGATCCACGCCGACGCGGTCTATTTTGCGCCGATCAAATCGTCGACGTTCTGCGGCAGCTGCCATGACGTGACGTTATTCAACGGGTTCCGCCTGGAAGAGGCGTTTTCGGAGTACCGCACAAGCCCGGCCGCGGCCGAAGGCATTACCTGCCAAGCCTGCCATATGGGCGAGATCCAGGGCAGAGTTTCGAGTTATGCCCGCGGGCCTGCGGCGGTCGTCAACGGCGTCCCGACCGAAATCCGCACGTTGCACGACCATACCTTCGCCGGGCCCGACTATTCGCTTCTGAGCCCCGGCCTGTTCCCGTTCAACAAAGAAGCGCAGGGCCTCGCCAACGTCAACCAGTGGACGCAGTTTGATTACCAGGCGGGCTGGGGCACCGACGCGTTCGAAAAGCACAAGCCGCCGGGATACAAGTTTCCAGCCGCCTGGCAGTCGATCGATGACCGCTATGAAGCGGCCAAGATCATCCGCGAGCAGCTGAAGCTGCTGGCCGAGGTGAAGGAGAAGCGGCTGCAGGTGCTGCGCAACGGCTATGGTCTCGGCACGATCGAGACCACCGCGGCGAGCCCCGACGGTTTGTCGTTCTCGGTCGAGGTCAGAAACCTGACAAACGGCCACAACGTGCCCACCGGATTTACCGAAGAGCGGCCGGTCTGGCTGGAAGTGTGGGTCACCGATCCGAACGGCGATGTCATCTTCCGCTCGGGCGACCGCGACCCGAACGGCGATCTCCGCGATCGCGATTCCGAATGGGTGCGCGATGGGATGGAGCCGCTGGATTCCCAGCTGTTCAGCTTGCAGAGCCACGTGCTGACCCGCAACCTGCGCGGCACCGAAGAGCCGGTGGTGGAGCCGATTCCATTCTCGCAAACCGCGCTGCCCTACGTCCGGCCGTCCACATTCTCGCAGATCCTGCTCGGCCGGCCGACGGTCGCGCGCAACCAGAAGGTGTCGATCGAGCCGGACGGCGAACGCACCGCCGATTATCACGTCGGGGGCGCGGCGATGGCCGGCCCGGGAACCTATCACGTGGTCGTGCGGCTGATGAGCCAGGCGGTGCCGGTCAACCTGGTGCTCGCGAGCCAATATGTCGGCTTCGACTACGGTTATTCACCGCGAGATGTGGTAAATAGGCTGGTTGCCGGCAGCGTCGTGATCGCGCAACGCAATTTTGCAATCAACGTTCAGTAAAGCCTCCGATCGGACCGGGGTATCTTTGGGGGATCGCATGCGAACGACGAACCGGGGGCAACTGTTGCGGTCGGCGCCCCGCAACGAGACCGCCCGCCGCATCGCGTTGGCTGTCTCGCTCGCCGGCGCCGCGATGTTCGGCGTCATCGGCGCCGCTCGTCCAGCCGCGGCGGCAGACGAATCGCCGCTGTCGGGATCGCTGTTGGCCGCACCCTCCGCCGCGCCGGCGAAGGCCCCGGCAACGGGCGCGACGGCTCCCGCCACGGCGCCCTCTTCGCCGCTCGGCGGCTCGCTGCTCGGCGGCCCGGCGCCGTCCGGCAACGCGGCGGCACCATCGTCCTCGCTGATCTTCACGCCGGGGGCGCCGCCGCCGAGCCCGACGGGCACGGCCGCCGCGACCGCGGATCTGCGGCACTACCGGGAGATCGCGGACAAGCTCTACAAGGCCGCGAGCAGCGACGCCGCGACGTTTCAGCAGGCGATCGGCAGCCCGCAGTTGCGCAGCCGGCTGGAACAGACGCTGAAGATGCCGCTGACCGACGCGAAGCTGCGCACGATGGCGGCGCATGCCCGCGCCGAGGCGGCATATTGGGCAGCCTATCGCGACGGGATCGACAAGCAGATCGCGGCGGCAGCGTCGACGCCGGCACAGCCCGCGGAGGCGGCAAAGCCCGCGAAGAAGGCAAAGCCCGCGGCGGAGGCGGCGTCATCGCTGCCATTCTATGGGGTCGGCTCCTATGTGCCGAGCAAGGCCGAGGAGATCCTGAAGCGCGCGTGCCCGAACCCGCCCCGCGGCATCTTCCCGATTGGCGAGGAAACGCCGGGGCCCTGCGTGTATGACAAGCCGCTGCCGCTGCTAGAGGTCGGAACGTTGCCGCTGCGGCCGGCGCCGCTGCTTGAAATCGGCAACGGCTTTCTGGCGACGGGTCCGCTCTCCCAGGGGTTCACGCTGCCGGGCGGCGCCGTATGGCAGCCGCGGGTGTGGGTGTTCGGCACGCTGCGCTCCGCCGTGCAGGACTTCTATGACGGCAAGACGCATTACGGCGAATGGGCCAACCAGCTCAACCTGTTCGCCAATGTGCAGCTGACCGGCACCGAGCGCCTGGTCATCGGCCTGCAGCCGCTCAACTACGACCAATCGGGCGCCTTCAGCGGCGACCGGTTCGCGCCCGGGCCGCGCGGCCTCACCGACGATGTCAACGCCAATGTCCGCACGCTGTTTTTTGAGGGCGACCTCGGCTCGACCCTGCCGTTCCTCGATCGCGAGGGCATCCTGCCGATCGATTTCGGCTACAGCGTCGGACGCCAGCCGCTGTTCTACCAGAACGGCATGCTGATCAACGACAACGTGACGATGGTCGGCCTCGCCCGCAACTCGATCCACCTGCCGTTTACCTCGAATGTACTGCTCGATCTCATCTATGCCTGGGATCATGTCGAGCGGCCCGGCCGGCCGGTGACGTTGACGGGAGAGCAGCCGTCGCTGATGGGTCTCTCAAGCACCATCGACAGCCTGGAGACCACCTACCAGGTTCAGCTGCTGCACGTCTCCGACGCCAGTCTGTTCGGCGATGCGTGGTATGTCGGTGGTTCGGCGATCCGGCGGTTCTGGCTGCTCAACACGGCGTTGCGCGTCAACAGCTCGATCGCCGACGGGCCGGCGACCGCGGTGTCGACCAACGGAACCCTGGTGTCGCTGGAAACCTCGTTCAATCCCTACCGTTCCGACGATATCGTCTATTTCAACCCGTATGTCGCGCTCGGCAATTTCACGCAGGCGGCAAAGGATCCGATCGTGGCGGGTCCCTTGGGTGGGCTCGGCATCACCTTCGCCGCGTACGGGATCGGCACTGCCGTGTCGCCGCTCAGCAGCAGCGCGGATAACGTGGCCGGGTTTGCGACCGGGTATCAGGCGTTTTGGGATGCGCATCGCCGCAGCCTCACCCTCGAACTCGGCATCAGGGAGAACACGGCGACCAACGGAACCTTCGGCGCCCAGGCCATCGGCGCCCGTTTCCAGCAGGCGTTCGGGCAGCGGGTGCTGCTGGAGGTTGACGCTACCTACACGAGGCAGGAAAATCAGAACAACGCGTTTGGTCTGCGCACCGAGATCGATTACCAGTTCTGAGGACGCCGTCAGGGTCGACAAGGGTTGTGACATGATCGGCATTGCCGAAATCGCCGGCGCCGTGATTCTCGGAGGGGTCCTGCTGGAGGTGGTGGCGGGCGCCGGCGGAACCCTCCGTCGGCGGCTGTTCGAAGCGCAACGTCAACGGGTTGCGCTTGATTTGTTCCGCGCGCGGGTCGACGCCGACCTTGCCGCGATCCGGCGCGAGCAGGAACAGCGCGAGGTGGCCTGGGAGGGCTTCCGCAAGTTCCGCATCGACCGCAAGGTCATCGAAGCCGACGACATCTGCTCGTTCTATTTTACCCCGCATGATCGGATGCCGCTGCCGCGGTTTCGGCCCGGGCAGTTTCTGACGTTTCAGCTGCGGATGCCGGGCCAGCCGCGGCCGGTGATCCGCTGCTATTCGCTGTCTGACAGCCCCGAGCGGCGCGAGTATTACCGCTGCACGATCAAGCGCCTGCCGCCGCCGCGTGACAAGCCGGACGCGCCGCCCGGTCTCGCCTCAGGCTTCTTTCACGACTGCAACGAGGGCGATCTGATCGACGTGCGGGCGCCGTCAGGCAATTTTTACCTGGATCTGAACGCCGATCGCCCGGTTGTGCTGATCGGCGGCGGTATCGGCCTCACTCCGGTGCTGTCGATGCTCAATGCCATTTGCGACACCAACATCCCGCGGGAAACCTGGTTTTTCTATGGTGTCCGCAACCGCCATGAGCATGCGATGTACGAGCATTTGAAAAGCATCGCTACCGAACACCCGAATGTACATCTCGTCGTATGCTATTCCAACCCGACCGAAACTTGTGCTCTGGGCAGCGATTACGACGTACACGGGTGGGTTTCCGTTGACCTGTTCAAGCAGATGCTGCCGTCGAACAACTACGAATTTTACATCTGCGGACCGCCGGCACTGATGGAGTCGGTCACGCAAGGGTTGCGCGAATGGGGCGTTCCCGACGCCGACGTGCACTTCGAGGCGTTCGGGCCGGCGACCGTCAGGCGGCAGGCCCCGACGGCAGCGGCGTCCGAAGCGGCCCCGGCGGCGGCGTTCAAAATTTCGTTTTCCCGCTCCGGCAAGGCTATCGACTGGGAGAGCGAGAATGGTAGCATTCTCGAGTTTGCCGAAAAGCACGGGATTGCGATGAGCTCAGGCTGTCGTGCGGGAAACTGCGGCACCTGCGAAACCGCGGTGCGCGAAGGATCGGTCAAGTACATGATCGAGACCGGCTTCAAGCCGACCGAGCGATCCTGCCTGCCGTGTGTCGCCGTTCCCGAGGGCGATCTGGTGCTCGATGCATAACGAGGGGTCGTGATCGAAGGTTCGACCGCAGATTGGGGGTAACATGTTCCGGTTTGTTCGCTGGGCGCTGGGGTCGTTTGTCGTGGCTGGCGCGCTGTTGACCGTCGTGACGGCGTCGTGGGCCCAGGCGCCGACGCAGTCGCTCGCGGCCGAGCGCAATGTCGTCGGCCCGGCGCAGTGCGGCAAATGCCACAAGGTCGAAACGCTGATCTGGCAGCACACGCACCATTTCGCCTCGTTCCGGTCGATGCCGCGGTCGCAGAAGGCCGAGGAGATCGGTCAAAAGATGGGGCTGACCCGGCTGCGCGAGGCCGGCACGATCTGCGCCCGGTGCCATTTCACCTCGGCGGTTCAGAACGGGCAGCTGCAAGTGATCGCCGGCGTCTCGTGCGAATCCTGTCACGGCCCGGGCGCCGGCTACATCAAGATCCATTCCAGCTTCAGCGGCAAGACCAAGGCCACCGAAACGGCCGCCGAGCGCGCCGAACGCTGGCGCCGGTCGGAGGCAGCCGGCATGATCCGCCCGGATATGATCTACAAGATCGCGAAGAACTGCTACAGCTGCCATATCGTTCCGCAAGAAAAGCTCGTCAATGTCGGCGGCCATGCCGCCGGCAGTCCGTTCGAGATGGTGTCGTGGACGCAGGGCGAGATCCGCCACAACACGTGGTACACCAACGGCCAATCCAACCCGACGGCGCCCCTCAACATCCAGCGCAAGATGTATGTGATCGGGGCTGCGGTCGAGTTGGGCGAATCATTGCGCGCCGTCGGCAAGGCGACGCAGAACGCGACCTATGCCGTGACGATGGCGCGGCGCGCGCAGGCCGCGGCGGGCCGCCTGCAGGCGATCAACAACGCGCTTCAGCTGCCCGAGACCAAAGAAATGATGGCCGCGGTTGCGACCGCCCATCTCAATCTCAACAACGGGCCGCAACTGGATGCTGTCGCCGACAAGATCGACGCCGCCGCCCAGGAGTTTCAAAGGAAGTATAACGGCAGCCAACTCGGCGCGATCGACCACATGATCCCGGGCCCGCAATATTATAAGGGCCAGCCGTATCCGGTCGGCGGACAGTAACGCGCGGACCGGGGACACGCGGCATTTGCCATGAGGTCAGGATCGACCGTTCACACGATGCATCGCCCGCATCGGTGGGATACCCCGTTCAGCCCCGACATGACCGAGGCCCAGGTCGAGCGGCTGCTCGCGAGGCCGCCGCTGAAGGCGCTCGATGCGAGCGTGTTTCCGCCGCAGCTGGCGCTTGAGGACATCGTCCTCAACGATTCCCGGGTCGTGCATTGTCAGAGCGGCGACATCATCGTGCGCGAGGGCGATTACGGCAATTCGACGTTCTTTGTGCTGGACGGCTCGGTGGGCGTGGTGCTGGGACATGACGAAGCCGCGGCGACAGTGGGAAGCGCGGCGTCTTCCCGGCGCAACATCTTCTCGTCGCTGGCCCAGCTGTGGCGCAACGCCCGCGTGGCGGAAGCCCGCGACGTCTCGCGCTACGGCGACTTGTCGCTGCGTTACGAGGCCGATGCGGTCAGGCCGTATGTCCGCGACCTCGAAGCGCTGGTCATCGAGGCGCGATTTGGCGCGGGCGGCATGTTCGGCGAGATTGCCGCGCTGTCACGCACACCGCGCACCGCGACCTGCGTCGCCCTGACGGAATGCAGCCTGCTGGAGCTGCGCTGGCAGGGATTGCGCGACATTCGCCGCTACGATCTCGGCTTTCGGCAGTGGATCGACGAATTGTACCGGACGCGCAGTCTCGCCAGCCATCTAATGGAATTGCCGCTGTTCGCCAAACTCGACGACGCCGCGCTCGAGCACATCATCGCCGAGACGCATTTCGAGACTTATGGCGAGTTCGAGTGGTTCAGCGCGTTTCGCCGCCAGATCACCGAGGACGACGCGCAGCATGCGATGGAGAGCGAGCCGACGATCGCGGAGGAGGGCGGCTACGCCGACGGGCTGCTTCTCGTCCGCTCGGGCTTTTGCCGGGTCAGCGAGCGCCGCGCGTTCGGTCAGCGCACCGTGCACATCGCGATGAAGAACGACGAGTTCGGTCTGTCGGCGATCTACGGCCATTGGCAGCGCAACGAACCGCTGGTCTACCGGCAGACGCTGACGGCCATCGGTTATGTCGATATCCTGCGGGTGCCCACCGCATTGGTCGAGCGCTATGTGCTCCCTGGCCTGAGCGAAGAGTACAGTCAAAAGAAAGGAAAAACGGACCGCATCGGCGCGACACAACCCAAAAACAATGTCACGCGATCTATCGCGGAGCATGAGATTCAACATATTCGGTTCGTGGTGTCTGCCGCAACCTCACCCAAGTCAACGCAGCACGAAGGGTGGGAGCAGCCCGTCGATTCCGACCTGCTCAACTTTCTGGTCGACCGGCGGATCGTCAACGGCACGGCCACGATGATGATCGATACGACGCGCTGCGTCGGCTGCGACGACTGCGTGCGCGCGTGCGCCGCGGCGCACGACAACAACCCGCGTTTTGTGCGTCACGGCCCCGAACATGGCGCTCTGATGATCGCCAATGCCTGCATGCACTGCCAGGATCCGGTGTGCTTGATCGGCTGTCCAACCGGCGCCATCCACCGCCGCCCCGGAGATGGCCGCGTCATCATCAACGATCTGACCTGCATCGGCTGCGGCACCTGCGCCGAGAGCTGCCCCTACGACAATATCCGGCTCGTCGAAATCCGCGACCGCAACGGCGCGTTCATTGTCGATGACGCGACCAACCTGCCGATCGTGAAGGCGACAAAGTGCGATTTGTGCGCCGATCAACTCGGCGGACCGGCGTGCCAGCGCGCCTGCCCGCACGATGCCCTCGTGCGCATGGATATGCGCGATCAGACGGCACTGGTGCGCTGGATCAATCGATGAGGACGTTCGCCCAGCGGCTTTACGGCAATGTCGCGCTCGCGTCGGTCGGCGCGGCGGCGATTTTCGCGCTCGACATGTCGCGGCCGCCGCTGGTCAGGCATCATTCGCTCACCGGATGGATATTGACGGCCTGCATCGTCTTCCTGGTCCTGTTCAATGTCCGCAAGAAGGTGCCCGTGCTGCCGCTGCTGCCCGCCGCGACGTGGCTGCAGATGCATGTCTATGTCGGTCTGCTTGCAGCGGCGGTTTTTGTCATGCATGCCGGGGTGCGCTATCCCGACGGCTTGTTCAATCAGATTCTGTGGTGGTTCTTTGTCGCGCTGACGGTCAGCGGATTTGTCGGAATCTGCGGCGAGCGACTGATCGCGAGGCACCTGCGCGACCGCGGCGAAGCCGTTTTATTCAATCGGATCGGCGCCTTCCGCGTCCGGCTTGCCGGCGAAGCGGAGGAGTTGGCGCGGCGTTCGGCAGTGGAGTTGGGTTCGCCGCTGCTCGTCGACTTTTATTCCAGTCGCATCGCGCCGTTCGTGGCGAAGACGCGCAATTTCTGGCCGCATCTGCTGGCTATACGATCCCCGATCGATCGCTTGTCGCGGGAGATGCACGAGCTCGAGCGCTACCTCAATCCCCGGGGTCGCGAGACGCTGCACGAGATCGAAGAACGGGTGCGCGCCAAGGATAACCTCGACCATCAGCACGCGCTCGCCTCGGTAATGCGGCTGTGGCTGTTTCTGCATATCCCGCTGGCCTACGGCTTCCTGTTGTTGATTGGCGTTCATATTGTGCTTGTGTATGCGTTCGGAGGCTTCTAGCGCCGGGATCGGCGGCCGCCTTCGGTGCGGCGCGATCCGATCACGCACGACCGGCGAGCCGCGCCCCCTGAAAGAAACCTGCGGTGCCGCCCGCTGCCCGAGTCGAAAGGTCTGCCTGCCGTCATGATCCGATTGCAACGCTTCGGCCACCGGGTCAGCGGCTACGACCGGCCGAACGAACCTTGGATCTGCGGTTGGGCCGCGATCGGCCAGCCGTGTCGGGTCGGTCCGGATCGCCACGGCCACTGTCAGGCGACGTCCGAGTGCCAGCCGTTGCGCAAGGGGGATCGCTGGGAGTGCACCCGCGCAGCGACGGCCGGCGGGCGCTGCGGCGAGGGACCGGCGCCAAGCGGAACCTGCAGCCACGCGATCCCGCGCTGCGTCCCGGTGCGCAGCCAGCGATCGCGGCGCGGCCAGATTGCGGTGGCGACATTCGTCGCGCTGATCGGCCTGCTGGCGGTCGTTCTCGGCGGCACGGACGCGGCTTGGCTGATCAGCCCCGGCCCGCTCTCGGTCAGCCACGGCGGCATCCGTCAGTGCAGCGCCTGTCATACCCGCTTTGCGGCCGGCCCCGTCGGGTGGCTGCATGCCGCCTTTGCCGCGGCGCCGATACCGGCCATGGCGCAGCCCTGCCTGGTCTGCCATCATCTCGGGGGGCATCCGCTGTTGGCGCACGGGCTGGACCAACCGACGCTGGCGAGGCTGGGCCGCGCCATCATCGCAGGACCGGCAGCCACCGGAGTCTCCGGGCCGGCAAAGGCCGCTGCTCTGACGCCCGCCGCCTTCACGCTGCCGCCGGTGGCGCGCAGCGCCGTCGCCTGCGCGGCCTGTCATCGCGAGCACCGCGGCGGCGCCACCCGCCTCACTGCGGTGCACAGCGCGGTCTGTCAGGAATGCCATGTCGTGCAGTTTGCCTCGCTGGCGCACGGCCATCCCGATTTTGTCGGTTTTCCCTTCCACCGCCGGATGCGGATCATTTTCGATCACGCCAGGCATTTCGGCCAGTATTTCGGGCAATCGAACAAGGCGCTGGTGCCGTCCGGCTGCGCCGGATGCCACGAGCTCGCCCCGCGCGGCGCGGCGATGCTGGTCAAGCCGTTCGCGACGGCGTGCGCCGGCTGTCATCTCGGCGACATCAAGGAACGTGAAGGCGCCGAATTCCAAGGGGTTGCCGTACTCGGCGTGCCCGCCCTCGATCTGCAGACGCTGCAGGCGCACCATGCGGCGATCGGGGGTTGGCCGGCCGAAGCCGACGGCAATCTGACGCCGTTTCTGCGCTTCCTGCTCGCCCGGCGGCCCGGCGTGGCGAGCGCCCTCGCCGCGCTCGGCACCGTCTCGCTCGGCGATCTCAGCCATGCCGATGCGGCGCAGATTGCCGCGGCGGCGCGCATCGCGTGGGCGATCAAAGGGCTGCTGTTTGATCTCAGCATCAAGGGGCCGGCGGTTCTTGCCGATGCCGTCGCGCAGCAGAGCCGCCCCGCCGCCGAGACGGCCGCCCTGATCGGCGGTCTGCCGCCCGATGCGGTCCGGACGGCGGCCAAACTGTGGTTTCCGCATCTGGCCGATGAAATGACCCGCCATCGGGCGGGCGAGCCGGTACCGATGCCGGCTCCCAAGGCGCCGCCGCAAGCGAGCAGCGCGCCGGCGCCGGCGACGCCGGGGCCGATCGCCGGAACGTCCCATGGTTCCATTCTTGGCGGCGGTGGCGGGCTGCTCGGCGCCGCCCCGGCTTCCCAGCCGAAGGAGAGCCACGCCGCGATCGTCGGCGGCGGCGGGTTGCTCGGCACCGCCCCGGCTGCGCCGCCGAGCGCAACCCACGGCGCGATCCTCGGCGGGCAGGGGATCCTCGGCGGGCAGGGGATCCTCGGCGGCCCGCCGGCGCCGCCGGTTGCCGCCGCAGCACCGCCGGCGCCGCAAAAGCCGCAACCGCCGGCGCCGATCGGCAGCGAAGCGTGGACCAAGCTCGGCGGCGGCTGGTATCGGCAGGATTATTTTCTGTACTACCGGCCGGCGGGTCACGCCGA
>DATJUL010000252.1:0-3599 GCA_035502295.1 Allostellaceae bacterium
CTGTTCGGCGCGATGCCCATCGCCTTCGGCGGCGGCGGCGGCGCGGAGCTGCGGCAGCCGCTCGGCGTCGCAATCATCGGCGGATTGCTCGTCTCGCAGTGGCTGACGCTCTATACGACGCCGGTCATCTATCTCTATCTCGACCGGCTCAGCCGATTCCTCGGCGGCTCGCGACGCCAATCGCGGATCGCCGCGGCGCTGACCGATGCGCCGGCGCCGCCGCGCGGCGCAATCGAGGATACGCGCAGTGCCGCCGAGTGAGCGCATTGCCCCGTCGGCGCTGATCCTGCCGGCGGAGGCGGCCGTCGCGCCGGCGCATGCCGACCGCGCGTCCCTGCAGCCCAATATCGGCGCGCTGCTGCACGAGGTGGCGCGGCTGATGCGCCGTCGCTTCGAGCGGCGCGCCCGCCAGTCGGGTCTGACGCTGACCCGCCACCAGGCGCGCGCGCTGATGTCGATCGCCCGCCAGGAGGGCTTAAGCCAAGCGGCGATCGCGACACTGCTCGACATCGAGCCGATCGCGCTCGTGCGCATGCTCGACCGGCTCAACGAGGAGGGCCTGGTCGAGCGGCGACCGCATCCGACCGACCGGCGCATCCGCACCTTATGGCTGACGCCGGCCGGCTGGGCCGTCGTCGAGCGGGTGCTGGCGCTGAATGCCGCGGTGCGCGAAGAGGCTTGCGCCGGGATCAGCCCGGCTGCACGCGAAATGCTGATGCGCGCGCTTCACCGCATGCGAGGCAACCTGACGCCCCCCGACGAGGGAGAGAACCCGGCGGCAGACTGACGCGCGGTTTGTCCACCGCCGAATCACACCGCGAGAAAGCCGCCGTCGACGTAAAGTTCGGCGCCGGTGATATAGGACGCTTCGTCCGACGCGAGAAACAAGACCGCGTTGGCGACCTCCTCGACCCGCCCGGCGCGGCGCAACGGCACACCTTCGAGCATCTTGGCGCGCACGGCGGGGTCGGCGGTCCGGCCCGAGGTGCGCATCGGCGGCATCAGCCCGGGATGCACCGAATTGACCCGGATGTTGTCGCGCCCGTGCTGCACCGCCGCCGCCTTGGTCAGCGTCCTGACCGCGCCCTTCGACGCGTTGTAGGCGACGTGGATGCCGCGCTGGCCGACGATGCCGGAAATCGACGAGAGATTGACGATCGCGCCGCCGCCCGCCTTCTTCATCTCCGGGATCGCATATTTGAGGCCGAGAAACGTGCCGGTCGCATTGACCGCCATGATGCGCTGCCAGGCGGCGCTGTCGAACAGATCGTCGACGGCGCTGCCGCTGATCCCGGCGTCGTTGACGAGGATGTCGAGCCGGCCGTAGGCGGCCAATGTCGCGGCGATCGCCGACTGCCAGTCGGCTTCGCTCGTCACGTCGAGCTTGTGAAACAGCGCGGCGCCGTTTGCTTTGGTGATGTCGGCAAGGACGTCCCGCCCTTCGGCTTCCAGCATGTCGGCGATGACGACCTTGGCGCCTTCGCGCGCGAAAATGCGCGCCATACTGGCGCCCATGCCGGAGGCGCCGCCGGTGATCAGCGCCACCTTGTTTTCGAGCCTCATCGCTTCCTCCCCAATGCAAGCGCCCGGTCAGCCGAGCGGCGCCGTCGCCCGTTCGAGCCAGGCCGCGGTGTCAGTATCGACCAGCGGCAGCAGCGTCTCGCGCACCCGCGCATGATAGAAGTCGAGCCAGGCAACCTCGTCGTCGTCCAAGAGGTCGCGGTCGATCAGCGCGCGGTCGATCGGCGCCAGGCTCACCGTCTCAAAGCACAGCATGTCGCGTTCATCGGCTTCTCCCCTGGCGTCGTCGTGCAGCGGCTGCACGACGACGAGGTTTTCGATGCGGATGCCGTAGCCGCCGGTCTTGTAATAGCCGGGTTCGTTCGACACGATCATGCCTGGCAGCAGCGGCTGGGTGTTCGGCGCCTTCGAGATGCGCTGCGGCCCCTCGTGGACGCCGAGATAGCTGCCGACCCCGTGGCCGGTGCCGTGATCGTAATCGAGGCCCTCTGCCCACAAGGCACGGCGCGCGAACGCGTCGAGCTGGGTGCCGGTCGTGCCCTTCGGAAAATGCGCCGTCGCCAGCGCGATGTGGCCTTTGAGCACGCGGGTGAAGCGGTCGCGCATTTCCGGCGAGGGCGCGCCGATCGCGATCGTGCGAGTGATGTCTGTCGTGCCGTCGAGATACTGCGCGCCCGAATCGAGCAGGTAGAGATTGCCCGGTTCGAGGCGCTTTTCGCTTTCCGGCGTCGCGCGGTAATGCACGATGGCGCCGTTCGAGCCGGCGCCGGAGATCGTCGGAAAGCTGAGATCGCGGAAATTTTCGCCGTCGCGGCGGAAGGCTTCGAGCCGGTCGCTCGCTGCGATCTCCTGCACGTCGCCGCGCGGCGCCTCGCGCGCCAGCCAGGCGAGAAAACGCGTGAGCGCGGCGCCGTCGCGCCGGTGCGCGGCGCGCGTGCCGGCGAGCTCCGTCGGGTTCTTGCAGGCCTTCGGCAACAGGCACGGGTCGGGGGCACGGTGAATCTGCCCGCCAGATGCGATGAGCCGGTCGAAAATCCACGCCGCTGCCGTCGCCGGATCCACCTGCACCCGCCGCCCGGATTTTGCCAATTCGTCGAGCGCCGGGCCGAGCAGAGCCGGCTCTTCGATCGCGACCTGATTGCCGAGATGCGGATCGAGGCCGGGCGCGAGCTTCCTGCGGTCGATGAACAAGCGGACGCTGCCGTCGTCATTAAGGATCGCGAACGACAGCGGCAGCGGCGTGTGCGGCACATCGCCGCCGCGGATGTTGAGCAGCCACGCGATCGATTCCGGCATCGTCAGCACCGCCGCCGCGACGCCCTCCTCGGCCAGCGCGCGGCCGAGCCGGGCGCGCTTCGCGGCCGCGCTCTCGCCGGCGAAGCGCTCGGGATGCGGCACGACCGGCGCCAAAGGCGGCGGCGGCCGGCCCGGCCAGACCCCGTCTACGTGGTTGCTGTCGACCGCGGCGAGGCTCGCGCCGGCGCGAGCCGCTCCGGCCTTCAGCCGCTCGACCTCCTGCGGCGTGTGCAGCCACGGGTCGTAGCCGATCGCCTCGCCCTTCTTCGCCGCAGCGGCGAGCCAGCTCGCCGCCGGCTCCTCGATCAGATGGCGGATTTCATAGGCCTTGGTATCGACCTGCGCGCCCGCCTGCAGCGTATAGCGCCCGTCGACAAAGACCGCGGCGCGTTTTTCGAGGACCACCGCCATGCCGGCCGAGCCGGTGAAGCCGGTGAGCCACGCCAGGCGCTGGCCGCACATCGGCACATATTCGCCCTGATGCTCGTCGGCGCGCGGCACGATGAACCCGGCAAGCCCGTCGGCGGCGAGCTTCTCGCGCAGCAGCTTGAGGCGTCGGGCGCGCGACAATCGGGCAAAGTCTTGCACGCTGATCCCGTCGCGATGCGATTGGGCAAGCGCCGCCTTGCGCGCGTCGAGCGCCGCCGCCAGCGCCGACGGGGTCGGATTGGTGATCAGTGCATGCCAGCTCGCGCCGATCTCCGGCGGCGCCGCGAGCACGCCGCCAATCAGCGCATCGACCGCATCGGGTTCGAGCGGCGAGCGCGCCTCAGCCAACAAGG
>DATJUL010000253.1:0-6939 GCA_035502295.1 Allostellaceae bacterium
ACGAGCGCGAACAGGCGCAGTTCGTGTCGCGGGCGACGCTCGTACAAATCATCAAGCCGCGGGTGGAAGAGATCCTCGAAATGGTACGCGACCGCCTTGCCGCCTCGCCGTTTGCGACCGAGCCGCGCGGGCACGTGATCCTCACCGGCGGCGCCGCGCAGCTCACCGGACTGCCTGATCTCGCCGCGCGCATTCTCGGCCGCCCGGTGCGCATCGGGCGTCCGCTCGGCATCGCCGGCGCCCCGGAAGCGGCCAAAGGGCCGGCTTTTGCGGTCGCTGCCGGCCTTCTGGTCTATCCGCAGGCGGCGCATCTCGAGCACTTCGAGTCGCGGCGCAAGCGGCAAATGATGACGGGTACGGGCGGCGGCTATTTCGCCCGCGTCGGACGATGGCTTCGCGAGAGCTTCTGATGGCCCCCAGATGCGAAGCTAGAGAATGTCAACGGCCGGTGGCGGACCGGTCGGGGCCGGGCGTGAAAAGCGCCCGCGCTACGAACAAGAGGCAATCATGACCATCAATCTGAATATTCCCGATATCCGTGAACTCAAGCCGCGCATAACCGTCTTCGGCGTTGGCGGCGCCGGCGGTAATGCCGTCAACAACATGATCACGGCCGGCCTGCAGGGTGTCGACTTCGTTGTCGCCAACACCGACGCACAGGCGCTGACGATGTCGAAGGCCGAGCGCGTCATTCAAATGGGCGCACAAGTGACCGAGGGGCTCGGCGCCGGTTCGCAGCCCGAGGTCGGCCGCGCTGCCGCCGAAGAGGCGATCGACGAAATCCGCGATCACCTCTCCGGCGCGCATATGGTGTTCGTCACCGCCGGCATGGGCGGCGGCACCGGCACCGGCGCGGCGCCGGTCATCGCCAAGGCGGCGCGTGACCTCGGCATTCTCACCGTCGGCGTGGTGACCAAGCCGTTCCATTTCGAGGGCCAGCGCCGCATGCGCATCGCCGACGGCGGCATCGCCGAGCTGCAGAAATGCGTCGATACGCTGTTGATCATTCCCAACCAGAATCTGTTCCGGGTGGCGAATGAGAAGACCACTTTCGCCGACGCCTTCGCGCTCGCCGATCAGGTGCTCTATTCCGGCGTCGCCTGCATCACCGACCTGATGGTCAAGGAAGGCCTCATCAATCTCGACTTCGCCGACGTCCGCGCGGTGATGCGCGAGATGGGCAAGGCGATGATGGGCACCGGCGAGGCCGAAGGCGACAAGCGCGCGCTGACCGCCGCCGAAGCCGCGATCTCCAACCCGCTGATCGACGACGCCTCGATGAAGGGCGCCCGCGGCCTCCTCATCTCGATCACCGGCGGCCGCGATCTGACGCTTTACGAAGTCGACGAGGCGGCAACCCGCATCCGCGAGGAAGTCGATCAGGACGCCAATATCATTGTCGGCGCCACCTTCGACGAGAGCCTCGACGGCATGATCCGCGTGTCGGTCGTCGCCACCGGCATCGATCAGGCGATGTCGCAGCGGCCGACGCTGCCGGCGCTGGAGCCGCGCATGACCGAGGTCGCCCAGCGTATCCGCGCCGACAATCAGCGCAGCGTCGAGCGCAGCGAGCAGCTGCGCCCGATCGCCGCCGCGCCGCTTATGCCCGCGGCCGCGCCGGCGCCGGCCGCGGTTGCGCCGCAGCCCGCCGCGGCGGCCGCGCCCAACACGGTCAGCGCCTCCATCGAGACCGCCGCCAAGGCCGCGATCGCGGCTGCGGTCGAAGACGTGTCGATCCGGCCGCTGGCGCCGAAGCCGTCCTTGTTCCTCGATCCGACGCCGCCGATCGAGCAGAAGCCGCAAAAGCCGGAACTGCCCGAACCGGCGGCTTTCATTCCGCCGCAGCCGGAGCGGGCGCCGGCGCGCGCGCCGCGCATGCCGCGGCTCGATGAATTGCCGGTGCCGGCGCAGAACGAGCTGCGCGCGCGCCGCGGCGAAGTTCGCGACGACGACCATCCGGAAAAGCGCCGCATGTCGCTGTTGCAGCGGCTGGCGTCGGTGGGTCTCGGCCGCCGCGACCAGGACGACCAGGATGCGGGCCTGCCGGCAGCGCCGGTCAGTGCGCCGATGGGCGGCCCGGTGTCGCCGGAGCGGCTGGTCGGCCGGCCGATGCCGCGCGCAGCCGAGCCGCGTCAGGATTCGCGTCAGGAGCTGCCGGTGTCCGAATACGCCCGGCGCCCGGTGCCGCAAGGGCTCGACCAGCACGGGCGGCAGAGCCCTGTGCATAACTCGGCTGATGAGGATCAGCTCGATATCCCGGCCTTCCTGCGCCGGCAGGCGAAGTGACAGTCCGCTTCGGTCGGGGGAGCGGCGGGGCGCGAAACGTCCTCTAACCCTCTGACAAATCTGGTATTAACCGACCTCTCAAGACGATCCGTCCCGCCGCTGGCGGGACGGATTTTTTGTTGCCCTTCGCGCGCGGGCTTTTGCGGCGGCGAGCGGACAAGACTACGGCGGGAAAATGGTAACAGTCGGTAAGAAACCGTGAGTTGGCCGGATTCCGCCGCCCCGGTAAGCTTTGTGACGTTAGAGGGGATGTTTGGGGATCGAGGATCTGGCGCGGTGTCGGCCAGCCCCTGCTTGTACGAGAAGCGTACCCCTCACATTGAGGCGGCCAAGTTTTCGCGCGGTGCTTTGCGCGGTGTGGCCCGAAGGTGTGGGACCAGAGCATGATACGGGGCGTAACCGCCGGCAAGCAGACCACCCTGCGGGATCAAGTCTCGGTTGCGGGCATCGGCGTTCACTCCGGTTCGCCGGCGACGCTGACCTTGCATCCGGCCGAAGCCAACACGGGCATCGTCTTTTTGCGCTGCGGCATTGACGGGCAACCGGACCGCGAATTGCGCGCCAATTTCCGTTCGGTCACCGCGACCGAATTCGCCACCGTGCTCGGCGACCATAACGGCCCGGCGGTCTCGACCACCGAACATGTATTGGCGGCATTGCACGGCCTTGGCGTCGACAATGCGCTGGTCGAGGTCGATGGACCGGAAGTGCCGATCATGGACGGCAGCGCCGATCCTTTCGTTACCGCCATCGATCAGGCCGGCATCATCGCGCTGCCGGCGACGCGGCGCTGCATCCAGGTGCTCAAGCCGGTCCGCGTCGCCAAAGGCGACAGCTTCGGCGAAGTGCGACCGCATAGCCGTGGGCTGCGCATCGAGACCGAGATCGAATTCGACCATCCGCTGATCGGCCGCCAGAGCTTTGCGCTCGACGTCGAGCCGGATGCGTTCCGCCGTGAGCTTGCCCGCGCACGCACCTTCGGGTTCATGCGCGACGTCGCCAAGCTGTGGGGCGCCGGCTATGCGCTGGGCGCCTCGTTCGAGAACACCGTGGTTATTGCCGAAAATCGCGTCCTCAACCCGGAGGGCGTCCGCTTCGCCGACGAGTTCGTGCGCCACAAGGCGGTCGATGCCATCGGCGACCTGGCGCTGTCGGGAGCGCCGATTATCGGTGCCTACCGTTCGGTGCGCGGCGGCCATAAGCTCAATCATGCGGTGCTGACCGCATTGATGGCCGATCCGACCGCCTGGACCTACGTCGAAATGCCGGAAAGCCGCCGCCCGCGCGGCCATGCCGATCTTCCCGCCGGCCTGGCAAGCCCCGCTTACGGGCCCGACGTCTCTTAACCTCCTTGGTCTTTTGCGCCTTATTCCGGGCCGATTGTCGGGCATAATTGCTGTATTGTCATAGGGCTGCGGTGCATTGCGCTACGGGGGCGCGGAACAAGGCGCCGGCGGGGATGGGACTTAATCGACGCTCATGCTGTCGCGATTACGAGCATCGCCGTGGTCGGCCTTAAGGCTGCGCGCCATCTGCACGCCCCGCGCGCTGGCGGGCTTTGCCATGCTGACGCTGATGGCCGCCTCGCTGATGGGATGCAGCCTGTTCAAGCAGGGCGACGACTACGTTCCCGACGACCCGCCCGACCGGCTTTACAATGAGGGGCTTTTCCTCCTCAACAACAAGGGCGACTACAAGGGCGCGGCCAAGAAATTCGACGAGGTCGACCGCCAGGACCCCTATTCGGAGTGGGCGCGCAAATCGCTGCTGATGTCGGCCTTCGCCTATTACCAGGCCGAAGAATATGACGAATGCGTCAATTCGGCGAAGCGCTACATCACCCTGCATCCGGCCAGCCCCGACGCCGCCTACGCCCAATATCTGATCGGCGAATCCTATTACGACCAGATTCTCGACGTCTCCCGCGATCAGGAACGCGCCACCAAGGCGATCGACGCGCTGCAGGAAGTGGTCCGCAAATATCCGCGCAGCGAATATGCGATCGCCGCGCAGAAAAAGATTGAGATGGCGCGCGACCAGTTGGCCGGCAAGGAAATGGAGATCGGCCGCTTCTACGAGAACAAGCGCGATTTCGTCGGCGCCATCAACCGCTTCAAGGTCGTGGTGACGCAATACCAGACCACGCGTCACGTCGAGGAGGCGCTGGAACGCCTGAGCGAATGCTATGTCGCGCTCGGCATCATGGACGAGGCGCAGACCGCCGCCGCCGTGCTCGGCCATAACTTCCCGGACAGTCCCTGGTATAAGGATGCCTATAATCTGGTGAAGAACGCTGGCGGCGAACCGACCACGGAAAACAAGGGTTCGTGGATCAGCCGCGCCTTCCAGAAAATCGGTCTCGCCGGCGCCCCGCACAACGGATGACAGCCGGCGCAAGATAGCCGGCGTATGACAGCCGGGCGGGCGGCGGCGGCGAGCCGACGGCACAGGACAGGCGTAAGAATCACGCATAATATCCGGCATCCGTCACCACTCGTCTGTCCCGCGAATGCTGTCCCGCCTTTCCATCCGCGACATCGTCCTCATCGACCGGCTGGATATCGATTTCGGCGGCGGGCTTGCCGCGCTGACCGGCGAGACCGGCGCGGGCAAATCGATACTGCTCGACGCCTTTGCGCTGGCGCTCGGGGCGCGCGGCGAAGCGAGCCTGGTGCGCGAGGGCGCCGAGCACGGCCAGGTCATCGCCGCCTTCGACATCGGCAAGGATCATCCGGCGCGACTCGTGCTCGCCGACAACGAGCTTGACGGCGAGACCGGCGAGGACGAGCTGATCGTGCGGCGCGTGCAATTTGCCGACGGCCGCACCCGCGCCTTCGTCAACGACCAGCCGGTCAGCGTTCAGGTGCTGCGCGGGCTCGGCGCCGCCTTGGTCGAGATTCACGGCCAGCACGACGAGCGCGCCTTTGTCGAGGCGGCCACGCACCGCGCGCTGCTCGACGCCTATGGCGGCAACGAAGCGGCCGCCGCCGAGGTGGAGCGGCTGTGGAGCGAGCGGCGGGCGCGCGACGTCGCCGTCGAGCGGCATCGCGAAGACGTCGAACGCGCCAAGCGCGAGGCGGAATGGCTGCGCCACGCCGTCGACGAGCTCGGCCGGCTCGATCCAAACCCCGGCGAGGAAGCGGCGCTGGCTGACCGCCGCGCCGGGATGATGCAGGCGGAGAAGGTCGCCGAGGATTTGCGCGCAACCTACGACGGCGTCAGCGGCCCGAATTCGCCGGTGCCGGTGCTGGCCACCGCGGTGCGCCGGCTCGAACGGCGCGCGGCGCAGGCGCCGGCGCTGATCGAACCGGCAATCAAGGCGATCGACACCGCGCTCAACGCGCTCGAAGACGCCCGCGCCCAGCTCGAACACGCGCTGCAGGTCGCCAATTATGACCCGGCGGAGCTCGAGCGCATCGAGGAGCGGCTGTTCGCGCTGCGCGCGGCGGCGCGAAAATACAACGTGCCGGCCGACGAGCTCGCGGCGCTGGCCCGCCGTTATGACGGCGATCTCGCGTTGATCGACGCCGGCGCAGAGCGGCTCGCGGCGCTGGAGCGCGAAGCCGCGGAAGCCTTGGCGCGTTACCGCAGCGCGGCGCAGGCGCTCTCGACGGCGCGACGGCGCGCCGCGCAGAAACTCGACAAGGCGGTCAATGCCGAATTGAAGCCGCTGAAGCTCGAGCGCGCCGAATTCTCCACCCAGATCGAGAGCGAGAGCGAAGGCCCGCACGGCCTCGACCGCGTCGAATTCTGGGTGCGCACCAATCCGGGGACGCGGCCGGGACCGCTGATGAAAGTCGCCTCCGGCGGCGAGCTGGCGCGCTTTCTGCTCGCGCTCAAGGTCGTGCTCGCCGATCGCGGCTCGGCGCCGACACTTATCTTCGACGAAATCGATACCGGCGTCGGCGGCGCGGTGGCCGACGCCATCGGCGTGCGGCTGGCGCGCCTTGCGTCGGGCGTGCAGGTGATCGCGGTGACGCATGCGCCGCAGGTGGCGGCGCGCGCCGACCGGCATTATCTCATCGCCAAGGATGCGCTCGCCAAAGGCAAGCGGGTCGCCACCCGCGTCGCCGAGCTTGAAGGCGAGCGCCGCCGCGAGGAGATCGCGCGCATGCTGGCCGGTGCCGAAATCACCGCCGAGGCGCGCGCCGCCGCCGAACGGCTCATCCGCGCCGCCAGTTGATCGTCCATGGCTCGCCGCGAAAAACCCGAGACGCCCGTCGAGGCGCTGACCGAAAAGCAGGCCAAGGCCGAGCATGCGCGGCTGGGCCCAGAGATCGCCGAGCATGATCGCCGCTATTATGCCGAGGATGCGCCGACCGTCTCCGATGCGGCCTATGACGCGCTGCGCCGGCGCTACAGCGCGATCGAAACGCGCTTCCCGCAATTGCGCACGCTCGAGAGCCTCACCCAGCGGGTCGGCACGGCGCCGTCGCCGCGCTTCGCCAAAGTGCGGCATGCGGTGCCGATGCTCTCGCTCGACAACGCCTTCGCCGAACAGGACGTGGTCGACTTCGTCGGCCGCATCCGCCGTTTCCTGCGCCTGCCCGACGACGAAGAGATCGCATTTTCCGCGGAGCCGAAGATCGACGGCCTGTCGATGTCGCTGCGCTATCAGCACGGCGACCTCGTCACCGGAGCGACGCGCGGCGA
>DATJUL010000254.1:0-7515 GCA_035502295.1 Allostellaceae bacterium
CATTTACCAGCTGCGGCCATAATCGTGGTCATCGCACGCCCGGCGCGCCGCGCGGACGCGGGCCGGCTGCGCTGCCGGCACGCCGGGTGATGGCAGCGGCGACAGCCAGCCGCGCAGGTGGGCACCGATGGTTGCCAGCGCTTCGGTCACCGCGTGCCGCCACGCGGGCGGCGACGCCTCCTCGAATGCGGCATCGGTCAGCACCCGCGTCGCCTCCGCCTGCTCGATCCAGTCCAGTGTTGTCGATTTGCGCATCGCCCTTACCCCAAAGATTCGTCGGGAACGTCAAAGGTCCGATTGCCGGGCGAGGTTAGCGGCGCCGACGCCGTCTCGCTGTGATGCGCATCACATTTGCCGCAAATTTTTCGCGCTTTCGCGGCAAGCCTCTCTAAATCTTTGAGTTCTCCCCACGTCGATCTGCGGTAAGTGCGGGCTGCGGCGGCAATCGGGCGCCGCGGCGGGCGCGTCAGTTTGCCTCATATGAGCCTTGTCGGTTATTTTTGTCGCGAAGCGGGGCTGGCCCGCAACAACCGGCGATGGAGGGGGGAAATGAGCCAAGCCGCCGCTGTGATGACCGCGCACGATCCGGGCGAGGCCGCGACGGCCCAAACCGTCTATGTCCTGTTCCTCGTCGGGCTGATCTTTCCGCTGATGCCGATCATCGTGCTGGTCACCGCGCTCGCGGTGACGCCGATCCTCGGCTGGCTGATCCTCGCCTATGCGTTGCCGCCGATCATCGGGCTGATCTGGACCTACCACGAACGGGGCGACGCGTCTGCCTGGGTTCGGACGCATTTCCAGATGCAGAGCCGTACGCTGTGGCTGGGGCTGCTGTACGGCATCGTCGCTGCGGTGGCGACGCTCTTTTTTGTCGGCTGGCTGATTGCGGTGTTTATTCTGGTGTGGTGGATCATGCGCTGCATCAAGGGCCTCAACGCGATTTCCCGCGGCGCGCCGTACGACTTCCCCGAACACTACGTCTGGTAGCAAAGCCGTGCCGTGAGGGCGGGCGCAAACGCGCCCGCCGGCCGTGCGGTCAGATCAGCACGAGACGTCGCCGCCGCCACCGAAATCATCGCCGCCGCCGAGGTCTCCGCCACCCCCGAAATCGCCGCTGTCGTCATTGTCTCCGCCGCCGAAATCGCCACCGCCGCCGAAATCGCCGCCGGCATCGGCTACGCCGCCGGGATCGGCACCGGCCGCGTAATCCCCGCCGCCGCCGTAATCGCCGCCCTGCGCCGCATCGCCGTAGTAATTGTTGACGACGGTTTCGCCCAGCCCCGGCGCGTAGCCGCCGCCGGGGAGACCGCTCGCATAGCCGTGGCCGAACAGCGAGGAGATGCCCTCGAACAGCAGCGCGCCGCCCGCGACGCCGGCGGCGGTCGCCGCAGCCGATCGCAGGAACCCGCTGCCGCCGCTGCCCATCATGCCGCCGCCGGCAGGCGCATAGCCGGGCTGCGGGGCATAGCCTTGCTGAGGGGCGTACCCCTGCTGGGTATAACCGGGACCGCCGGGAGGCGGTGCCACATTCGGCCCGCGGGTCCACGGTCCCGGCGGCGCGGCCGGTGCGGGGGCCGGCACCATCGGCGCCGGTTCGCGGTGGCCGAACAGGCCGCCGAGGAAGCTGGTGCCGGAGGGTTTCGGCGCGGTGGTCGTCAGCTGCTGCTGCAGTTCGGCGATGCGCTGCTGCGCCTGATGCAGGCTCAGATCCTGGATCAGCACGGTCTGCACCAGATAATAGGGCGCATCCGGCTGCGCGCTGAGCGCCTGGCGGATCAGCGCGTCGGCCTCCGCATCCTTGGGTTG
Source organism: Allostellaceae bacterium (assembly GCA_035502295.1). Taxonomy (GTDB): domain Bacteria; phylum Pseudomonadota; class Alphaproteobacteria; order ATCC43930; family CGMCC-115725; genus DATARH01. The sequence continues at coordinate 1,807 of DATJUL010000254.1, forward strand.
CCCGGCGCCGGCATTACTGAGGCGCGTCAGCAAGGTCGTGATCAGATCACGTTCCTGGGGGGTCATGGGACACCTTCCGGCGAAATAAGTCGGGCGCTTTTGGCAAAGCTGCCGGCGCCGCGCAGACGGCGCGTCGCTAGATGTGGGGAGCGGCCGGCGATGATTTCAATGCGTCACTCGACCGACCGGGTCATCGCCAGAAACCGGCGCCGGCGCTCGCTGCGCAAGGCGTCGCCGTCGCGCCCGAGCAGCGGCCGCAGCGCCGCGGCGAGCGCGTCGCCGAGCGCGGCGATCGCCTCGCGCGGCCGGCGGTGGGCGCCGCCCAAGGGTTCGGGCACGATGGAATCGATGATCCCGAGCCGCGACAGGTCCTGCGCGGTCAGCCGCAGGCCGCCGGCGGCTTCCGCCGCGTGCGCCGCGTCGCGCCACAGGATCGAGGCGCAGCCTTCCGGCGAGATGACGGTGTAGACCGCGTGCTCCAGCATCAGCACCGTGTTCGCCGCGGCGAGCGCGATGGCGCCGCCGGAGCCGCCCTCGCCGATGATCGCGGCGACCAGCGGCACGCGCAGGTCGAGGCAGGTTTCGATCGCGCGGGCGATCGCCTCGCTTTGTCCGCGCGCCTCGGCATCGACCCCGGGATAGGCGCCGGCGGTATCGACGAGGCTCACCACCGGCAGCGCGAAATGCTCGGCGAGCCGCATCAGGCGGCGCGCCTTGCGGTATCCCTCGGGCCGCGCCATGCCGAAATTGTGCCGCAGCCGCGCCTCGGTGTCGGCGCCCTTTTCGGTGCCGACGATGACAATGCTGCGGCCGCGGAACCGGCCGATGCCGCCGACCACCGCGGCGTCCTCGGCAAACGCGCGGTCGCCGGCCAACGGCACGAATTCGTCGATCAGTGCGGCGATATAGTCGAGCGCGTGCGGCCGCTGCGGGTGGCGCGCGACCTGCACCTTCTGCCACGGCGTCAGCCGCGCGTAGCTCTGCTCCAATAGGCGAGCGGCCTGGGCTTCGAGGCGGCCGACTTCGTCGGCGATGTTGAGGCCGCTGTCATTCGACAGGTGGCGCAGCTCGTCGATCTTGCCTTCGAGCTCGGCGATCGGCCGTTCGAAATCGAGAAAATGCCGCATCAACCCTTTCGCCGCGCCAGGGGATGCGCGGTTTCGACCAGCCGGCGCAGCCGCTCGCCCTGGACATGCGTATAGATCTGCGTCGTCGCGATGTCGGCATGGCCGAGCATCTCTTGCACGCTTCTGAGATCGGCGCCGTGGTCGAGCAGATGGCTGGCAAAGGCGTGGCGCAGCACATGCGGCGACAGCCGCGCCGGGTCGAGCCCGGCGGCGAGCGCCAATTCCTTCAGCAGCTGGCCGCAGCGTTGGCGGGTCAGGTGCCCCGCAGCGCTGCGCGACGGAAACAGCCAGCGCGACGGAAGCTGCTGCGGCAGGAAACGGCTGCGCAGGGCGAGATAGGCGGCAAGCGCCCGGCGCGCCGGGTCCGACAGCGGCACGACGCGCTCCTTGCCGCCCTTGCCGCGCACCAGCATAAAACGCGGGTCGCGCTGCGCCGCGGCGAGAGGCAGGCCGACCAGCTCCGACACCCGCAGTCCCGTCGCGTACAAGAGTTCGAGGAGGCAGCGCAGCCGCGCCCCCTCCTCGTCGCCGCGCGCTTCGACGGCGGCGATCAGCGCGGCGACCTCGCTTTCGCTGAGAACCTTGGGCAACGGCCGGCCGAGCCGCGGGGTGTCGAGCCCGGCGGTCGGATCGTCGGCGCGGGCGCCGTCGCTGACGAGAAACCGGTAGAACTGGCGCAGCGCCGACAGCCGCCGCGCCAAGCTGCGCGGCGACAGCCGCCGGGTCGCCGGGTCGCCGAGGTAGTCGTGCAATGCCGCCGCATCGGCGGCCTCGACAGCCACCCCGTTGCCGGCCAGAAAGCCGGCGAGATCGCCGAGGTCGTTGCGGTAGGCGGCCAGTGTCAGGCGCGCGGCGCCGCGCTCGGCGGCCAGCATTTCGAGGAACGCCTCGATCCGCCGCGACCACGGCGCGGCGCGCCGCGGCCGGTTATTTCGGGAAGCGGGCATTGGGCAAGACCTTCTCGACCCGCGTCGCGGCAACCGGAAAGTTCCCATAGGCGAGATAGAGCCAGCCGCCGACCGCAGCAAGCCCCAGAACCACAATCAAAGCCGCAATCGCCTTCACCATTCCCGATACGGCTCCCCGCTGCGGCCGGGCGATGCCGATTGACGAACCGGCCGCGCCTTATGCTAGTACCCTGCCGGTGCGCCGCGCAAAAGAGCGGCATCAGGACAGAGGCGCGTGGTGAACCTTCAGCCCCGGCACACCGCGGCAAGCGCCGCGCCGGCGCGCGGTTTTGTGCCGCAGCGCACGATCGTGCTGGTCGGGCTGATGGGCGCCGGCAAGACCAAGATCGGCCGGCGATTGGCGGCGCGGCTCAATCTCCCGTTCTCCGATTCGGACATCGAGATCGAGAGCGCCGCCGGCGAAAGCATCGAGGATATCTTCCGCCACTGGGGCGAAGCGGTGTTTCGCGACGGCGAGCGGCGGGTCATCGCGCGGCTCTTGGCGCAGCCGACGCACGTGCTGGCAACCGGCGGCGGGTCCTTCGTCGATGCCGGGACGCGCGCCGCGATCGCCCGCCGCGGCGTTTCCGTGTGGTTGCGCGCCGATCTCGACGTGCTGTTGTCGCGGGTATCGCGCCGCGGCAACCGGCCGCTCTTGCAAGAGAGCGATCCGCGTGCCGTGCTCGCCACGCTGATCGAACGGCGCCATCCGATCTACGCCGAGGCCGATCTCGTCATTGACAGCGGCGAGGGGCCCGTGGAGCAGACCGCGAGCCGGGTCATCGCCGCGCTCGCCGGCTGCCCACGCGCGATGCAGCCGCCCGACCCGGAGGACGCTCGATGAACCCAGCCGACGGCAGCGAGACATTGCGCGTCGAGCTCGGCGATCGGGCCTACGACATCCGCGTCGGTCCCGGCCTGATCGGGCGCGCCGGCGAATATATATTGCCGCTGATGCGGCGGCGGCAGGCGATTGTCGTGACCGACGACATCGTCGCGCGCCACCACCTCCCGGCGCTGCGCCAGAGTCTCGCGGCGCACGGCATCGCGCACCAGGCGATCGTGCTGCCGGCCGGCGAAGGTACCAAGGATCTCACGCATTTCGGCCGGCTCGTCGAGAACGCGCTGGCCTGCGGCATCGAACGCGGCACGATGATCGTCGCGCTGGGCGGCGGGGTGGTCGGCGACATCGCCGGATTCGCCGCCGCGACGCTGCTGCGCGGCATCGATTTCATCCAGCTCCCGACGACGCTGCTGGCGCAGGTCGACAGCTCGGTCGGTGGCAAGACGGCGATCAATACCGCCGCCGGCAAGAACCTCCTCGGTGCGTTCTATCAGCCGTGCCTGGTGCTGGCCGACACGGCGAGCCTCGCGACATTGCCGCGCCGCGAGGTGCGCGCCGGGTATGCCGAGATCGCCAAATACGGGCTGATCCGCGATGCCGGGTTTTACGATTGGCTGGAAACCCGGGGCGCCGCGGTCTGCGATCTCGACGAGGCGGCGGTGACCCACGCGGTCCTGGTCAGTTGCCGCATGAAGGCGGCGATCGTCGCGGCCGACGAGCGCGAAACCGGCGACGAGCGGGCCCTCCTCAATTTCGGCCACACCTTCGGGCACGCGCTGGAGACCGAGACCGGGTTCGGCGAGCGGCTGCTGCACGGCGAGGCGGTCGCCTTGGGGATGGCGCTGGCGTTCGATTTTGCGGTGACGCTGGGGCTCGCGTCCGGGCAGGATGCCGCGCGGGTGCGCCGCCACCTCGCCGATGCCGGCCTGCCCACCGAGCTGGCGGCGATCGGCTTGTCGGGCGCCGACACCGACCGCCTGCTCACCCATATGGGCAAGGACAAAAAGGTGCGGGACGGCGCGATCACGCTGATCCTGCCGCGCCAGATCGGCGACTGCTTTGTGATGCGCGACGCGCCGACCGACCGGCTGCGGGCGTTTCTGGCAGAGGCGGCCTGAACCCTCAGCAATCGCCGTTGTGCAGCGGCAGCCGAGCGGGCTCCGGCGTCATCGGCGGTTGGCCGAGGAAGCCGGCGCGGTAGAAGTCCACGATGTAGACACGAATCGCCGCGGTCAGGCTCGATGCCGTGCGCTGGCGGGCAATGTGGGTAACGAGGCCGTGGAGCGTCACCTCGGTTCGGCGCGCAATGTCGTGCAGTGCCTCCCACATTGCCGGTTCGAGCCGCACGCTGGTGCGCCGGCCGGCGACGACGACGTTGCGGATCACCAGCGTCGAGGGCGTATCATCGTTATCGCGGCGCGACCGCGGCTGCCATGCGCTCGCCATGGCTATAGTGTAGCGGCATCCGAGTAAAATGCAACTGTAACTTGGTTAACATTATTTACAATCCTGTCAGGGTTGTTCTCCCCTCTTATCGAGGGAGGCGCTCAGGGGCCGGTTGCGTCCTCCTCGGGCGCGAGCGTTTTCAGCGACAGCGCATGAACGCGGTCCGCCAGCTGCTCGGCCAGGATGTCGTAGATGATGCGCTGCCGCGCCACGCGCGACAGCCCGGCGAACGCCGCCGATACGATCGTCACCGCGAAATGCGTCTCGCCCTCGGGACGCGCGCCGGCATGCCCGGCATGACGATGCGACTCGTCGACGATCTCCAGCCGAAGCGGCGCCAGCCGCTCGGTCAGTTTCCGGCGAATCGTCGCGGCGACCGTCGTCATCGTTGCTCACCGTCCTGCAGATCGGCCGCCGCGGCGAGAAAGCCGGCGAGATCGTCGACGACGTGGTTGATGTAATCGGCCTCGGCCTCGGCCGCCGCCCAATCTTCGGCGCTGCGCAGCCACGCGGTCGTCATGCCGAGTTCGGCGGCCGGCGCCAGGTTGCGCGCGATGTCCTCGATCATCAGCGCGGAGGGCGCCGCGACGGCGTGGCGCCGCAGCAGCAGCCGGTAGCCGGCGAGCGCCGGCTTCGGATCGAAATCGGCGGCGACGATATCGACGATGCCGCTGAACGCGCCCCTCAGGCCGAGATGGTCGAGCAGGCGCTCGGCGTGACGTTGTGAGCCGTTGGTGTGCACGATCTTGCGGCCCCGGAGGCGGCCGATCGCGGCGACCAGCGGCGGGTCGGGCGGCACGCCGGCGAGGTCGATGTCGTGCACGAAGGCGAGAAACTCGTGCGGGTCGATGCGATCGACCGTCATCAGCCCGCGCAATGTCGTGCCGTGCTCGCGGAAGTACCTGCGGCGCAACTCGGCCGCCGCCCCCGGCGCCAGCGACAGCCGCGCGCAGATGTATTCGGTCATGCGCCGCTGCACCTGCTCGAACAGGCGGCAGGAAGCCGGGTAGAGCGTGTTGTCGAGATCGAAGATCCAGGTCTCGACCTGCCCCAGCTTGCAGCCTTCGCGGCGCGTCGTATAGCTCATGGCCGAAGGTGTCGGCGACATTCTTGTTGCGTCATCGGAAACTCCCATATGGTTAAGGGCGGCCGGAGAAGGAGTGTGATTCCTCCCCCCGCGCCCTGGTCCTCTAGAACCGGATCAGCAGCAAGAGGCGGATCCGGCGCTTTTTGAGGAGGAGGCGGATTTTCATCCTTGTCACTCCTCCATAAGTCGCCGGGGCCAATTCCCCGGCGACCGGAGTGACTATATCTCAGCCGCCGCGGATCAGCGTGCCGGCGCCAC
>DATJUL010000255.1:0-7131 GCA_035502295.1 Allostellaceae bacterium
AAGCTCGGCATCGGCGCGATGACGGTGGCGCGCTGGCAGGATTTCTTCGACACGATGGCAAAGGCCGGCCTCTATCCCAAGGATATGCAGTGGCGCCAAGCCTTCACGCTCGATTTCGTCGACAAGAAGGTCGGCATGAAGGCCTGACCGGAAGGCGGTCACTCCGGCGCGTAGGGGTTGCGGCCCTGGCGCAGCATCAGGCGGATCGGCGTGCCCGGCAGGTCGAACTCGCTGCGCAGCGCGCCGACGAGATAGCGGCGGTAGCTGTCCGGCAGCTCGCCCGGTTTTGAAGCAAACAGTGCAAAGCTCGGCGGCCTGGTATTGACCTGCGTCATATAGCGCAGGCGCAGTCGGCGCCCGGCGACCAGCGGCGGCGGATGGCGCTCCTGCATCTGCGCCAGCCAGCGGTTGAGCGCGGCGGTCGGGACGCGGCGGTTCCACACCGTGTCGGCCGCGACGACGGCCCGCATCAGCCGGTCGAGGCCGGCGCCGGTCAGCCCCGAGACCGGCACCAGCGCGAGGCCGCGCAATTGCGGCAGTGCCTCGGCGAGCCGCTCCTGCAGCTCTCCCAGCTTCGCCTTCGCATCGCGCACGAGGTCCCATTTATCGGCCGCCAGCACCAGCGCGCGGCCCTCCTCGGCAACGTGATTGGCGATCGTCAGATCCTGCCGCTCCAGGCCCTGCAGCGCATCGAGCACCAGGACGACGGTTTCGGCAAAGCGCACCGCGCGCAGGCTGTCGCCGACCGAAAGCTTTTCCAGCCGCTCGTCGATGCGCGCGCGGCGACGCATGCCGGCGGTGTCGATGAGCCGGATGGCACGCCCCGCCCAGCGCCAGTCGATCGCGATCGCGTCGCGGGTGATGCCGGGTTCGGGACCGGTCAGCAGCCGCTCCTCGCCGACGAGACGGTTGATCAGCGTCGATTTGCCGACATTGGGGCGGCCGACGATCGCCAGTTGCAGCGGCTTTGCCGTCGCCGGCGCGGCAATCTCGGGGTGCGCCGCGGCAAACGGCAGGAGGCGCTCGTAGAGTTCGCCCAGGCCCTCGCCGTGCTGGGCCGAGAGTGCCACCGGCTCGCCGAGGCCGAGCGCATGGGCGTCGCCGAGTTCGGCCTGCGCGGCGCGGCTTTCGGCCTTGTTGGCGACCAGCACGACCGGCGTCTCGGCGCGCCGCAGCCAGCGTGCGAAATGGCGGTCGTCGGGCGTCACCCCCTCTCGCGCATCGATAACCAACAGCGCGACATCGGCCGCGTCGAGCGAGAGCGCGGTTTGCGCCCGCATCCGTCCGGCCAGCGTATCGGGCGGCGCCTCTTCGAGGCCGGCGGTATCGATGAGGCGGAAGGCGAGGTCGGCGATATGCCCCTCGCCCTCGCGCCGATCGCGCGTCACCCCCGGCGTGTCATCGACGAGCGCCAGCTTGCGGCCGGCGAGCCGGTTGAACAGCGTCGATTTGCCGACATTCGGCCGGCCGATGATCGCGATGGTAAAGGACATGGCCCGACGGAAGACGCGCGCCGCCGCTGCCTCGATGCAGCGGCTAGCGATAGGCGGTTAGATTTGCGTCGTCGGTCAAGACGTAAAGGGTGTCGCCCGCGATGATCGGCTCGACATAGGCGGCATCGGCAAGATCGCGGCGGCCGACGATCTTCCCGGTCTCGGCCGACACCGACACGGCCTTTCCCTTCGACGATACTGCAATCAACCGGTCGCCGCCGAGCACCGGCCCGGTCCAATAGATCGGATCGGACTGGGCCTTTTCGTCCGCGAAGCGCGGCAGCCGGCGCAGCCAGCGGATTTTGCCTTCCTTACGCGTCAAGCAGACCATCGTGTTATCGTTTGCCAGCAGGTAGAGATAATCGCCGACCGACCAGGGGCTGCTGCTGCTGCCGATCTGCTGCTCCCAGGCGCGCTCGCCGGTGCGCAGATCGATCGCCGCCGTCAGGCCGCTGTGACTGACTCCGAACACCAGGCCGCGGTCGATGATCGGCCGGCCGCGGATGTCGGCGAGCGCAGCGATCGCATTGACATCGCGAACCGCGGCCAGGTTGTTCATCCACAGCGCCCGCCCGTTATCGGTGGTCAGCGCATACAGTTCACCCGAGCTGTAGCCGACCACGACAACCTCGGCCTCGACCGCCGGGCTGGCGCCGCCGATCAGGTCGGCGGTCTCCGGAATGCCGCTGTGCGACCACAACGCGTGTCCGTCGTCGGTCGCCACGACATCGAGCCGGTTCTCGACCGTGACCGAAAAAATCCGCCCTTGGGCGACGGTCGGCGGCGCGTGCACTGGCGCGCTGACGCTGGTGCGCCAGATGACCTTGCCGGTCGCCGGGTTGAGCGCCACCACTTCGGCAAAGCCGGTGGCGACGTAGAGCCGGCCTTGCCAGAAGCATGGCCCGCCGCCGAAGGCGTTGCCCAGCTGACCCTTCGGGGTCAGATCGACCTGCCAGACCTGCCTGCCGGTTGCCGCGTCCAGGGCGCTGACCTGGACGCCGCCGTCCATCGCATAGACCCGCCCGTCGACGACAACCGGCGGCGCCAGCACCCGCGTATAATCGGAGGATCCTTGCCCGACGCCAGTCTGCCAGACCTGCGCCAGCCGCTGCGGCAGGGCAGGATGCCCCATCGCGTGCGCGGTATTGCCGCCGGGCTCCGGCCAGGCGGGATCGACCGCGGCCGGCGGCAGCACGACCGGGACGCCGGCCAGGCTCGGATCGGCCTCGAGCTCGCTGCCGATGCCCAGAACCGGCAGCCGGATGCCGGGCACCGGCTGTTTTTTGCTGCCGCCGATAAAATCGAACCAGCTGCACCCGGCAGTGCCCGCCGCCAGCAGCAGCGCCGCAAAATCGCGTCGTTTCATTGCCCCCTTCTGCGTCGCCCGCCCCCCGACGGGGGCGACGTTTCGGCTGATGACCGATGGTTTGAGCGCGGCGGCCATTTCGGCTGCGCGCGCGCGCAGCCCCTGCGGCGCCGTGAGATCGTCCGCCAACTGCCGATAAATCTTCAACGCGCCGGCGCGGTCGCCCGCTTCGAGTTTGGCTGTCGCGGTCAGGTCGAGGGCGCCGGGCCGCCACGGGTTGCCCTCGGCGGTCAGCGGCGCCAGCCGCGCGACAGCCGCTTGCGGGCTTTCGTCCGGCAGCCCGTGCATGACCGACAGCAGCACGGCGAGATCGTGGAAATCGCGGCCGATGCCGGGCGACGCGGCGATCTGGTCATAGAGTGCACGGGCGGCCCGCGCGTTGCCGCTCTTGGCGAGGAGCTCGGCGCGCTCGAACTCGGCCGGGACCACATAGCCGCCGCCCTGCTGCGCCAGCATCGCGAACTGCGTTGCCGCATCGGCGGTCTTGTCGGCGCGCAACAGCGCCAGCGCCTCGGAATATTGCAGGCCCTGGGCGCGGCGCTCGACCGCCAGATGGTGGCGCCAGCCGGCGATCGCGCCGGCGATGACGAGCGCCACAACGACCGCGGCGATGACGTACCTGCCGTAGCGCACCCACAGCTTCAGCAGGTTCTCGCGGCGAAGCTCGTCCTCGATTTCGCGGAAAATGTCGCTCACAGCGGCTCCGAGCGCGCCCGCCACGGCGCAATGCACGACAGGCGCGACGCCCGATCGGTAGGGGCGTCGCGGCGCGGCACCATATCCGCTCGCCCGCGGCGACGCAAATCGCCGCGAAGTTCGGCGGCGGCAACGGGTCGCAGCGTTTTGGCGCAGCCCAGCCGCGGCGGCGGCGCGAGACGGCTGGACGCTGTGCCGGAAATGGTCAAAATGATGACAGTGGAACGAAAGACGGTCGGCGCATGATCGGCAACAGCGCGACGGTACTGCCCCTCAGGGATCAGCGCGCCCCGCGCCGCACGCTCTATTTCACGCGCGGCGAACTGAACCAGTTGCTCGGCCTGTACAGCCGCAACGTCGCGCGCGGGGTCTGGCGCGATTACGCGATCGATCACCGTGACGGACAGGCGCTGTTCTCGGTGTTCCGCCATACCCACGAGAGCGCCGTCTACACGATCGTCAAATCGGTCGGGCCCGGCGCCGCGCAGGCGCCCGGCGAGACGGTGTTCCTGGTGCTGAGCGGCCGCCAGCGCCTGCGCATCGGCAACACCCTGGGCGAAGCCCTCGACTATTTCCGCGCCAGGCTCAGTGTGGTTCCCGGCGCGCGACGCTGACCTCAAACGGCGGCGCTATCGGCGCCGAGAAATTCGAGGGCGGCGGCGACACCGCCGGCGCGATGCGGAATCCCGGCGCGGTGCAGCCCCATCTCGACGCCGCACAGCGTGCCGCACAGCATCAAATCGTTAAAATGGCCGAGATGGCCGATGCGGAAAATCCTGCCGCGCAGCTTGCCGAGGCCGGTGCCGAGCGACAGGTCGAAGCCGTCGAGGATGATCTGGCGCACCCGGTCGGCATCGTGGCCCTTCGGCATCACGACCGCGGTCAGCGTACTCGAATAGTCGCGCGGATCGGCGCACAGGACGTCGAGCCCCCAGGCGGAGACCGCGCGCCGCGTCGCCTCGGCGTGGCGGTCGTGGCGGCGGAACACCGCCGGCATTCCCTCCTCGTCGAGCAGCATCTTCAAGGCTTCGCGCAGCCCGAACAAGAGGTTGGTCGACGGCGTATACGGGAAAAAGCCGGTCTGACCGGTCTCGGCCATCGCCTGCCAGTCCCAGTAGGAGCGCGCCAGCCTGGCGGTTTTCGCCGCCGCCAGCGCCTTGTCGGAAACCGCGTTGAAGCCGAGGCCGGGCGGCAGCATCAGCCCCTTCTGGGAACCGGCGACGGTCACATCGACCCGCCATTCGTCGTGCCGGTAATCGATCGAGGCGAGCGAGGAGATCGTATCGACCATCAGCAGGGCCGGATGGCGCGCCTGGTCGATCGCGGCGCGGATGTCGGGAATGCGGCTCACCACCCCGGTCGAGGTTTCGTTGTGCACGACGCACAGCGCCTTGACCCGATGCTCGCGGTCGGCACCGAGCTTTTCCTCGACCTGCGCGGGATCGACGCCATGCCGCCAATCGCCCGGCACGAACTCGATGTCGAGGCCGAGCCGCATCGCCATCTGCCGCCACAACGACGCGAAATGGCCGGTCTCGAACATCAGCACGCGGTCGCCCGGCGACAAGGTGTTGACGAGCGCCGCCTCCCACGCGCCGGTGCCCGAAGAGGGATAGACCACGACGGTTCCCTTGGTCTGAAAGACGCGTCGCATGCCGGCGACGATCTCCTTGCCGAGCTCGGCAAATTCCGCGCCGCGATGGTCGATCGTCGCGAGCGCAATCGCATGGAGGACCCGTTCCGGCACATTGGTCGGGCCCGGGATCTGCAGGAAATGACGCCCGGTATGGATCGGCAGGTTGCGCATCGGCATGGCTCCTGGGCAGGCGAACGGAGGGTTCTGGTCAGCCGGCGCGGCGGTGGGGCGCCGGAAAGCTGACCGCTTCCTCGATGCCGGCCGGGTCCTCGTGGATCATGATCTCGGCGTGCGGGAAGGCGCGCCGCAGCCGCGCCTCGACCGCGTCGGAAATCTCGTGCGCGCGCAACAGGTTCATCGCGCCGTCCATTTCCAGATGGAGCTGGATGAACGCGGTCGGGCCGGCGATGCGGGTGCGGATGTCGTGCACCGCGATGACTTCGGGATGGCTCTCGGCGATGGCGCGGACCTGCGCGCGTTCGTCGTCGGGCAATTCGCGGTCCATCAGTTGCGTCAAGGCCAGCCGCGCGATCCTGACTGCGCCCCAGATGATCCAAACCCCGACCGCGGCGCCGAACAGCGGATCGAGCAGCGGCGCCCGGTAGACGCTGCCGATTGCCAATGACGCGATGACGCCGAAGTTCAGGACGATGTCGCCGCTGTAATGCAATTTGTCGGCGCCGATCGCCAGCGACCCGGTGCGCTTGACGACATGGCGCTGATAGGCGACGAGGCCCAGGGTCACGACGATCGCAAACGCCATGACCGCGATGCCGGCAGCCGGGTGCTGCACCGAAGCGGGTTCCGCGACCCGCCGCGCCGCCTCGAACATCAACAGGACCGCGCTGCCGGCGAGAAACGCCGCCTGCCCAAGCGCCCCCAACGGCTCGGCCTTGCCGTGGCCGAAGCGGTGCTCGCGGTCGGCCGGTGTCACGGCGTGGCGCACCGCCAGGAGATTGACCGCCGAGGCGGCGGCATCGACCAGCGAATCGACCAGGCTCGCCAACAGCGCCACCGAGCCGGTCGCGATCCACGCGGCGAGCTTCGCCACGATCAGGACCGCGGCGACCGCGAGCGACGCCCACGTCGCGCGCTGCCGAAGCGCGATGCCAGCGGCGCGGCCGGGATCGCGTTTGCTCACGGGAACAGACGCTGCTTCAGCCATCGTTCGCCGTCGCGCACAAACAGCACGCGGTCGTGCAGCCGGTACGGCCGCTCCTGCCAGAATTCGATCCGCTCCGGGGTGACGCGGAAGCCCGACCAGCGCGCCGGCCGCGGCACCGCCTGGTTGTCAGCATAGTGCCGCGCGATATCGGCGAAGCGGTGCTCCAATTCGCCGCGGTCCGCCAGCGGGCGCGACTGGTCGGACGCCCAGGCGCCCAATTGGCTGTCGCGCGCCCGCGAGGCGAAATAGGCGTCGGCCTCGGCGTCGGACACCGGCAGGACGGCGCCCTCGACGCGCACCTGGCGCGCCAGCGATTTCCAGTGCAGGCACAACGCCGCCCGCGGGTTCTGCGCCAGCTCCTCGCCCTTGCGGCTGTCGAGGTTGGTATAGAAGACGAAACCCTCGGCGTCCGCGCCCTTCAGCAGCACGGCGCGCAGCGACGGCCTTCCGTCCGGCGTCGCGGTCGCCAGCATCGCCGTCTCGCCCAAGGGTTCCTTCTGCATCGCCAGCGCAAACCAGCGCGCGAACGGCGCAAACGGCTCGTCCTCGGCGACGGCGTCGAGTGTGATGCCGTCGGTCATGGGCCCGTCGCGCTGTTGTCGGCGACGACCCGCGCCCGCCGCAGCGCCGCCGGCGCCCGGATCTCAGCCAGCAGCTCGGCCAGCGTCACCCGCATCGCCGCCGCCTCGGCCTTGACGATGCGCTCCATCGCCGGCGCCACCTGCCGCTGCCACGGCGCCAAGGGCCGCGCCAGCCAGTTGCCGGCGAGCGGCAG
>DATJUL010000256.1:0-16022 GCA_035502295.1 Allostellaceae bacterium
GGGAGATTATGTTGCGGATCAGCACATCGGGCCCGAAAAACCCGATCACCACGCCACCGATCGGCGCCAAGCTCCGCAGGCCCTCGGGGATCGGCAGCAGATGCGGGCCGTAATTGTCGAGCACGACCAGCGCGGCGAGGCTGATCGGCGCGGCGAAGCGGGCGAACAGATAGCGCACCATTGCATCGTCGGAGCGGATGCCCGCCTGGGCGAGGAGCGAACGGGCGTCGTGCGCTCGCTGCGACCGCAGCAGGTTGAGCCCGGTAACGATTTGATGCATCAGCCCGGAGGCCGCCGTCTGCCGGCGTGCGCGATGCACTTCGAGCGCTGCCCGACGCAATGTCGCGCGGCGCTGGGCCACCTCGGCAACGCGTCGGCTGAACGGGCTGCGGCCGCGCAGTTCCTGCCACACGGCAAAGAATGCGACCAGGATCGCCAGCGCGGCGAGCGCGCTGATCAGATCATTGGGGCTGAGCCATTGCGGCAGCCAATCTTCCAGGCGAAAATTGGCAATGTCGGTGCTGCGCATCGCTGCACTCGCGTCAGATTTCGAACCGGGCCATCTTGACCATGATGCCGATCCCGGTCAGGAGCATGCCGACGGCAACCCCAAGCATGACCAAGCCCCGCACATCATGAAACATCGGCGTGATGTAGGTCGGCGAGGTGAGGATCAGCATGATCCCGACGAGGATCGGCAGCGAACCGAGGATCATCGTGCTGGCGCGCGCCTCGCTCGCCATCGCCCGCGCCTTTGCCCGCATCGCCCGCCGCCGGCGCAGCACCTCGGACAAGTTGTTCAGCGTCTCGGCGAGATTGCCGCCGGTTTCGCGCTGCACGTTCAAGGCGATGATAAAGAAACGCAGTTCCGGCAGCGTGATGCGCTTGGCGATGTCCCACAGCAGGCTGTCGAGATCGCGACCGAGCTTCATGCCCGCCTCGATGCTGCGGAATTCCGTACCGACAGGATTGCCGATCTCCTGGCCCGCGTTGATGATCGCCTCGGTGATCGGCAGCCCGGCACGCAACGCCCGCACCATCAGATCGATCGCTTCCGGAAAGAGATTGTAGAACCGTTGCACGCGCCGCCTTCCCATCCGGCCGACAACGTAATGCGGGATGAACACGCCGAGCGCGATGCCGAACAGCGCGCTCAACAGCAGCGGCAGCTTGGCGAAGACGAGGAGCAGCACCGTAAACAGCACGATCGCGCCGATCATCGCCATCATGTACTGCCCGACGCTGATCTCGCGGCCGGTCTTGGCCAGCCGCTCGACGAGCGCGGCGCGCCGCGGCAACAGTCGGAAGATGCGGTCGATGCCCGGGGTGGCGCTTTCGCGCCGGGTCAGCGAGCGCACCCGCTCGTCATCGCGGCGCACCGCCCGCACCGTCCGGCGATCGGATACCGCCTGAAGGCGACGCCAATAGCGGCGCGAGCTGACGCCTTGAAGGGCCGAGTAGCCGAGCAACATCGTGAGCGCGCTGAGGAGACCCGCGCCGACCGCGATCAGGGTTGCAGGATCAAGCTGGGCCAACACGATCAAATCGCCTCCAACAGCGCCCGGTCGAGGCCGAAATATTCGGCGCGCGGCAGAAAGGCAGGCCGGATGCCGCTCGACGCGAAATTGCCGCGCAGCATGCCGTCCGAGCTTTCCCCGGTGAACTGGAACGTAAACAGGTCCTGGGTCGTAATGATGTCGCCTTCCATCCCTACCACCTCGGTGATCGAGGTGATGCGGCGGATGCCGTCGCGCATCCGGTTGACTTGGCAGATCAGGTTCACGGCCGACGCGATCTGCTGCCGCATGGCCTTTGACGGCAGGTTGCTGCTCGCCATGTTGATCATGTTTTCGAGGCGCGTCAGCGTTTCGCGCGGGTTGTTCGCGTGGATCGTGCTCATCGAGCCGTCATGCCCGGTGTTCATCGCCTGCAGCATGTCAAGCGCCTCGGGACCGCGGCACTCGCCGATGATGATCCGGTCGGGGCGCATGCGCAGCGCGTTGATCAGCAAGTCGCGCATCGTGATCTCGCCGGTGCCTTCGAGGTTGGCGGTGCGCGTTTCCAGCCGCACGACATGCGGCTGCTGCAGCTGCAATTCGGCCGCGTCTTCGATTGTGACGGTGCGTTCGCCCGGGTCGATCATCCGCGACAGCGCGTTGAGCAGCGTCGTCTTGCCCGAGCCGGTGCCGCCCGAGACCAGGATGTTAAGGCGGCAGCGCGCTGCGATCTTCAGCACCGTCGCCATATGCGGCGAGACGCTGGGCGGATTGGCACCCGCCATCGTATCGAGGGTGATCGTCTTCTTGGAAAACTTGCGGATCGACAGCGCCGCGCCGTCGATCGCCAGGGGCGGGATAATGATGTTGACGCGGCTGCCGTCAGGCAGGCGAGCGTCGACCAGCGGCCGCGACTCGTCGATGCGGCGCCCGATCCGCGTGACGATCTTCGTGCAAATGTTCATCAGGTGCGCATCGTCGCGGAATTGCACGTCGGTCAATTCCATCTTGCCTTTGCGTTCGACATAAATCTGCTTCGGCCCGTTGACCATGATGTCGCTGACCGTCTCGTCGGCGAGCAGCGGCTCCAGCGGCCCCAGCCCCAGCATGTCGGCGATCAGCGACTCGACGAGCTCGCGCTGCTCGGTGAAATTCAGCTGGATTTTCGTTTCGGCGAGCAGTTCCTTGACCCAGCCGGTCAGCTGCGCCTCGAAGGCGGCGCGCGGCATTTCGGCGGCGGCCGCGACATCCATGTGCTCGAGCACAAGCGGCTGGACCTGCGCCTTCGCTGCTTCGATCGCCGCCTTGTGCGGGTTGCGCCGGCTGGCGACATCCGCCGCGCCGCTGGGATTGAGCAGCAACTGGATTACGTCGGTGACGAGATCGCGGCGCGCCAACGGGTTGGCATCGATCGTGTGGCGCACGAAATAGGCCTGCACCGCCGCATCGACGATCTTGGCCAAATCGCCGCGGCTTAAGAGCGCGCGCCGTTCCGGGCGGATTTCGCTCCCGAGTCGCGCCGCAAGCTCCTCGCGCGCTACCGCCAGACGTTCTTCGAGCGGGACCTGCTGTTGCGGCTCCTGTTGCGGCGCGGCCGGCGGGCGCGGTTGCAGTTGCGGCCGCGCCGCTTCCGGAAGTCCCGGCGTCGATGACGGCTCGGGCTCGCGCGAGCGGTCCAGCACTTCGACATTCGTCGGCCCCGGCGGCGTCGCCGCGCCACCGCCGAGCAACCGATCCCGACGCGATGTGATATTCGCGATGCGGTCGCTGACCGCTGGTTCCTGTCTCTGCTCTCGCCCGAACATTGCTACCACGAAAGCCCGAAGAGTTTGCGCTTGTGCATTTCGGCACCGCCGCCGGCGAGGGCGCCGATCAGCTGCTCGACCTCGCGCACCAGGGCGCTGCGCGGCGCCGCAACCGGCAGCGGCTGACCGGCATTGGTTGCCGCACCGGCCGATTTGGCGTCGTGCTGAAGCGACACGTCAAGCGATTTGCCGACGGCCTTCTCAAATTCGGATTTTCCGACTGTCGCGCGCTCGCCGCTGGCGCCCGCCTCCACCAGCAGCACCTGGGTCTGCGGCGCGTGCTCGCGCATCAGCGTCTGCAGACGGATCGTGTCGCGCAGGCCGGCCAGGCTGCGTTCGCACAGGATCACAACCTTGCTCGCCGCGCCGAGCACGACGCGCTGGGTCGGCGTCACCCAGCGCGGCAAGTCGATGATGATCCATTGAAACTTGCGGCGCAGCTCGTAAAGCAGCACGTCGATGGCGCCGGCATCGATCATCAGCGTCTCGGCGACCGCCGCCTCGGCCGCCAGGATGCGCAGCTTGTCGGAAACCTTGACGGCCGCGCGGTCGACAAACAGCGCATCGATGCGCGAGGGCTGTTCCAGCGCCTCGCACAGGCCGCCGCCGGGATCGGTGTCGAGGTTCAGCGCAACCGTGCCGAAATGCAGGTCGAGATCGACCAGCACCGTGTTTGCGTCATGGCGATCCGCCAAAAGCCAAGCGCAAGAAACCGCCGTGGTCGTGGCGCCGACGCCGCCGCGGCTGCCGATAAAGACGACGACCTGGCCGAGCCCGGCACCGGGACCGGTGTCGCCGCCGCCGCGCTTTTCCAGGATCGCCGCCAGCGCTTCGCGGCTGAGCCGCTCCTTGACCAAATAATCCGAAGCGCCGGCCGCCAACAGGTCGCGAAACAGCCCGACATCGTTCACCTGGCCCAATGCCAGGATTTTCAGCCCGGCGCCGCCGACCGAACGGGCTGCGGAGAGCTCGGCGATCGGCGCCGTCGAGTCCGACAGATCGTAGATCAAGACGCGCGGAAAGCTGCCTTCGCGCATGCGCCGCAGCGCCGCATCGAGCGTTGTATCCAGCGTCAACTCGTCGTCGAGCTGCAATTCGCGAACGACGCCTTGCAGTCGGTCGAGCGTCGCTTGGTCCTGGAGGACCGCAATCACGCCTTGGCGGTCGATTTTCTTGTCGCCGGCGGACGCGGTGCTGGAGGCGCTGGCTGCTCTCATACTCTGCTCCTGACGGTACTCCGGGGGCGGGCACGACCCGTGCCGGTTGCCGACGGCGGCGGGGTCAATCGCCGGGCTACCGCCGGCGACGTCGCGGCGCGGTCATCATGGACTCGTCGATGAAATGGTCGGAGCGGTGGCGCCGACGCCGAGCGTGACGACCGAACCGATCGGCGGAACGGTGTGAACGGCGTCGTTCTCGTAGAGCTCTACGGCCGCCGCGGTGACCGCGCCGCCGGCGGGAGCGAGTTGCCGCCCGCGGACCAGATCGGTCGGGCTCGCGACCATCAGCGCCAAATTGTCGGCGGTGGCGCAGCCGAAATTGCTCGGCGGCGTGTTGGTGAAGTCGCCGTCGGGCGGTTTGCTCCAATTGGGGCACGGCGGCAGGGTCACGAGATAGCGCACGCTGTCGATGACCGCACGGTTGGGCGGCAGCCCAGCCGGCGCGAACCGGTCGGCAACGATGCGATGACGCAGCAACTCGCGCGAGATTGTGGCGACCCGCGCCGCGGCCAGCGCCGGCGGCCCCGCCGCCGCCACCGAGACGCGGTCGGACGGCGCGATCATGCCGCTCGCCGCCCAGGCGCGCAGCCGCGCCGCATCGGCCGCAGCGAGGCGGGCCGAACCCGGCAGAAAGCGCAATCCGAAATGCGCCGTCGCGTTGCTCAACGTGATTGCCTTTGGCGCCTCGGCTGCGGTGTAGGTCGCCGGCAGGGGCTGGCAGGCTGCGATGGTGAGCAGCGCGCCGGCGGCGGCGAAAGCGCGGAACGGTTTCATCGTTTCCCCCGTCAATCCAGCCGGAACCCGACCGGGCCGATGACCCCCTCGCCGCCCGCGCCGAGCGGACCTTGTGGCGGAGCGGGCAGCGTCTGCCGGTACTTGCTGCCCAGCAGAACCTGCGACGCGTCGTCGGCCGGCCTGAACCCGTCGAGCGGGGTCGCCGCCGCCGTCAACAGCGGCTTGACGATGTACGGCGTCACGACGATGACCAGCTCTGTCTCCGTCGAGTTGTACGAGGTCGAACGAAACAGCGCTCCCAAATATGGAATGTCGCCGAGACCGGGTACTTTCGAGACCGATTGGCTGGTATTGCGCTGTAAGAGCCCGGCCAGCGCGAAGCTTTGACCGCTGGCGAGGTCCACCGTGGTCCGCGCGACGGTTTGGTCCTGCTCGGGGATCGTCGTGCCGTTGATCGTCGTCGTCGTCGCGAAGTTGAAGTCGCTTACCTCGGGTCGCAGCTTGAGATTGATATGGTCGGCATCGATGATCGTGGCGACAAAATCGAGCGTGACGCCGGCGCTCAGCGGCTCGGTGCTTGTCGTGGCCTCGCCTGAGACGCCGGAGGTGGGCGTCGTTACCGCGGTCGATTGGCCGGGTATTTGTATCGTCTGGACAACCCCGAAGCTCGCCTGCTCGCCGGAGAGCGCCGTCAGGTTCGGCTCGGCCAGGGTCGTTGCCAACCCCTCCTCGGTCAGCGCGTTGAGCGTCGCGGTGATCGAATGCCCACCCCCGATCGATTCCAGCGCGTTAAACGTGTTCACTCCCGCCGCCGGCAGACCGGTGCCGGGCGTGGTGGTGAACGTCGTCGTGCTGAAGCTGAGGTTGCCGGTCTTGCTGAGCGTGATGCCGAGTTCCTTGAGCGCAGCGGCCGAGACCTCGGCGATGCGCACCCGCAGATTGATCTGGTTGGGTGTCGCGACGACGAGCTGGTCGATGATGTAGGGCACTGCCGCGGTCGCGCCCTTCGCGGCGCCGGTGCTCACGGGCGGCACCGGGGCAATCCCGAACATCTCGGCGGCGATCGTGACGGCCTTGTGGGCCGCGCCGGCGGTCGTGACCGTGCCGCTCAGCACAAGGTCCTGCCCGACCGTGTGCGCCTGGATCAATTGCCCCGGCAGAAGCTGCGCATAGGCGGCGCGCAGGCTCGGCAGATCGTATTGCACGACGACCCGCGTGTTGACGAGAACCCGGTCGTTGGCATCGACCGCATAAATCACCGTCTCGCCGATCTTCTTGGCCGTGACGTAGATCAGGGACGGCGTCTTGATCGTCACATCGGCGATGTCCGAATCGGCGACGAACACGGTGCTGACCGGCCCGGGCGGCCGGATCAGCGTGCCCTGGTGCAGTTGCAGCACGATCGGCGGCCCGCTCGGCGGCACCACCGCAGCGGCCCGCAACCGCATGCCGGTGCGCCCGTGCGGCGCCTCGGCCGCTCCGGCGGCGCAGCTGTTGGCCGAGATCAGCAAACTCAGCCCCCAGGCGGCGACAAGGACCAATCTCCCCATAAGACTCCCCCTTCAGCACCCGGGGTCGGCGCCGCAGCGCGGGCCGCAATGATGTTGACGCCTCTAAACCGCTGTGACTCCGGGAATTTCGAGCATAAACCCGGCGTTCCGATGGCGCTCTGAAAGTTTGTCAAGTGGTTTGGCCGGGGCCGTGACTCGATGTTGACGGGGGGAAGTAAACGGTTGATTTCCTTTTCGGTTGTTTCCATCGGAGAAAGGTTTGCAAAGCCGCTGGCAAGTGCCGGCGCCGGCATCGCGCGCCGGCCACCGGTCCATCGCCACAGCGCTTGCGCCGAATCGGCCGGGCGATTCGCGACGCCGTCGAACCGCGGCCCAATCATTTGCTCCCCGCGAGTTGGCCGGTCCCGACCAGTTTCGTCGGCATCTGGTTGAACTGCGCGCAGGCGGTTTCGGTGCATCTGAGATCGACCGCCACCGCATCCGGCTTGGCGCCGCCGCGCAGGATCGTCACTGCGGCTTTGAGGTCCCACGAGTGGGTTCGGACAAACGTCGGGCTGACCGCGGAGTCAGTCATGTAGCTCGGTTGCCCGTCCAACGCCGGATCGGGTGCCGGGGCGCTCATCGCGGGCGGCGCGCTCATGCTCGTGCCCGTCGGCGGGTCCGGCGGATCGGTTTGCGGATCTCGGGCTGCCGCCAGCACGACGCTGTCGGCCTTCGCGGCCGTCTCTTCGGGGCCGCGGCGCAGACTGTCGAGTGTAAAGGTCAGCGTGCCCATCCGCTCGGCCAGCGTGACGATTTCCGCCTGTCGCGGCGTCACCTCAAAGATGACGTGGCCGGGCGGAGTTGAGGCAGTCCGTCGTTGGGACGGTTTCGCGGCCTCGATCTGACCGATCTGGATGATCCGTAGCCCGCGCAGCACGGTCTCGACGACGTTTCCGCCATTCCAACCCCCACCCGGCTTAAATTCGACGATCATATCGACCCGGTCGCCGGGTTCCGTACCGTCTGGTAGTTGGCCGGCCGTGCCAGCTTGGATCGCCCGCATGCCCGGCTGCAGCACCGCCGCGAGGAAGCCGCCGCTGCCGGGCGAGATGATCATGGTCCGGGTGATCGGGGCACCTTCGGCGACCGGCGCCACCGCGACCCAACCGGAAAAGCTTTGCGGCATCACCTTGCCGCCCGACTCGATATAGCTTTGCGCGATCGCGTTATCCGGCCAGACCTGCCAACGCAGATCGTTGGCGTTGAGGAGTTGGCCGCGCGCCAGGTTGACGCGTGCCACCAGGATCTGGTGCTCGGGCGGCGGCGGCGGCGGCGCGGCGCGCACGACCTGCTGCACCCTCTGGGCGGCGAGGTACGAACGGGCGAGGAGTGCCGTGCCGCCGGCGAGCACGACGGCAAGCACCAACAGGATCAAGTTGCGGAGGCGCATGGCGGGTCAACCAAAGATGGGAGAGACAACGACGATCAACGCGGCGCCGGCGATCGCCACCCCATAGGGAACGGGCACCGCCAGACCGCGCGCGGCCGGCAGGGGAGGCTCGCCCAGCATCAGGCGGGCGGCGGCGGCAAGCTGCCCGCCGATCGGCATCAGCAGGAACAGCGCCAGCACGCCGCCGAGCACGGCGGTCAACAGCAGCAATGTCAGCAGCCCGGCCGGTCCGGCCCACAGCGCCGCGGCGGCCAGCAGCTTGACGTCGCCGCCACCGAGGTAACCGCGCGCGAACAGCGCCGCGCCGACAACAAACACCGCCAGCGCCCCGCCGATGGCGACCAGCGCGCCGGACCAGCTCGGCGCCGCCGCGAAATACGCCGGCCACGCGACGCACAGCAGGATCGGCAGCAGGTTGGGGATGACCAGCCGGCGGAAATCCTCGAACGCCGCAACCGCCATGACGGCGGCGAACAGGGTCAGCGTCAGGGTTCGCAGGTCTAACATCATGGTCTTCGGCGTGCCTCTTCGGCTCGGCAAGCAAACCGCACCCCGACCGCGCGCCTTCCCTGCCGCCCGATCCGGCCGGCGGGCAAAAGGACCTCGGTCCCGAGCGGCCCAAGACAGGGTACTAAAAACCGCACTGTCTCTCGCGCTCCGATTGTTAAAATATGTCTAAGATGGACCGTGGGTGGTTAATAAACCAATAACAGCGGTCGCGCCCGGCCGCGCGACATCGCGCGGTCGTCGCAATGGCCAGCGGCGACAGGCCGGCGCGGCAGATCGGCCGGGCGGCTGCGCCCGGTCCCTCACTTTGCCGCGGTCACCATGATCTCGACCAAAACTTCCGGCCGCGCCATATCCGCCCTGACGCAGGCCCGCGCCGGCGGGTTTTGCGGGTCGACCCAGTCGTTCCACACCGAGTTCATGTCGGCGAACAGCGCCATGTCCTTGATCCACAGATTGGCGGTCAGCAGGTTGGATTTGCTGCTGCCGGCCTGCTGCAGGTAGGAATCGATGCGCTCCAGGATTTGCCGCGTCTGGCCTTTGATGTCGGCTTTCGTGTCGGCCGCCGTCAAGCCGCACAGATAGACGGTGTCGCCGCGCACGACGCAGCGGCTCATGCGCGGCCCGGGCGGCTGGGTGATGTCGATGCGGCGAATGTCGGCCATCGGCGGTGCTCCCTCGCGAGAAAAGGCGCGTGGCAGTGTGGCTCCGCCGCGCCGCGAAGGGAAGCGGCTTCGCCGCGGCGCGGCTAGCGGTAATCGACGATGCGCTTGGGCGACGCGTGGATGCCGAGCGTGACAAGCGGCTCCTCGCCCAGGACGCGAAACCCGTGCACGCGGCCGGCAGGGATCGCGATCGTGATGCCCGGCGCCATCGCCACGGTGCCCGCTTCGCCGGCGAGCCACGCTTCGCCGCGGCCGGCGAGCACGGTCAAGATCTCGACATAGGGATGCGAATGCTCGCGCGTCGCGTAACCGGGCGGCGAGGTTTGGATGCCGGTGCGCAGCGGAACCTCGCCGCCGTTGTCGTCGCCGATCAGCGGGCGGTAGGTGGCGCCGCCGGGAAACGGCACAACCGGCCGCTCCTCCTCGCGGATAACGGTGATGGCATCGGACATGGCGGTCTCCTCTATCGCGAGCAGCTTCTCGTCTCTGGGCGATGAGCGCGGCAATCTGGCGAAGCCGGCAGCGCGCTTATCGGCGCGCCGGCCAGGCCGGCTCGTTGTAGCCGAGCGGCACCGACGGGCGCGCCCAACCGGGCGGCGTCTCCGACATTTGCACGACCGGCTTCAGGTGCGTGAGGCGCCCGACCGGCGTCTCGCTGTCGATCGACCAGCGCGCCAGTTCGTCCGCGCCGAATTCCGCCGGCACGTCGCGCAGCGCTGCCTCGGGCACCTCGCCGCGACCGACCAGCCAATGCCCGGTCTGCGCCAGCGAGATGCGCACGAGCCAGCTGCCGCCCTCGCGCGCCCGCCGCGCCAGCGCCGTCATTGCGCCGAACGCCATCAGATAGCCGGTCAGGTAGTCGATCGCCGACACCGGATAGAATTGCGGCTGGCCCGCCTCGGCGCCGGGGAAGAGTTCGGCCTGGCGCGTCGTGATGCCGCTGACGGTCTGCACCACCGTGTCAAAGCCGCGGCGCGATGCCCACGGCCCCTGGTGGCCGAAGGCGCACAGCGACACGTAAACGAGACCGGGCCGCAGCCGGCTCAATTCTTCGGGCGACAGGCCGCGATTGCCGAGCGTGCCGGGCCGGTAGCCCTGGCTGAACACGTCGGCCTCGCGCACCAGGCCGCGCAGCGTTTCGACATCCTTCGGCTGGCGCAGATCGAGATGCGCGGACAGTTTACCGTGCCCGGTGTCGTATTCCTGATAGCCGATATTGGGCAGATGCGGTGCCGTGATCTTCAGCACATCGGCGCCGTGCTCGGCCAGGGTGCGGGCGCAGGTCGGGCCGGCCAAGACCCGCGTCAGGTCGAGAACGCGGATGCCGGAGAGCGGCCGATCGCCGTCAGGAAGCTTTTCCGGCGCGGCGTCGCCGATTTTGACGATCTCGAAGAGCGGCAATTGGGCGATCGCCGCGCGCTGCGGGTGGGTTGCCCATTCCGCCATGCTGCGCGCCATGCCCCCCGCGCCCCGGGCGGCGATGATCGCCTCTTCGAGTTCCAGCGCGCCCCATCCGGCGACGGCGCGGCGTACCGCCTCTCTGGTTTCCTCGCAGCCCAGCACCTGCAGCGCGGCGGCGCGGTGGTTGGGGAAATTGGCATGGATATAACTCCAGCGGCCGCCCTTCGCCGGGTAGACGCCCATGACCGGGTTGCGCTCGGTGGAAACCTTGGCGCCGTTCATCTTCAGGTAATGGCCGCTGCGCAGCGACGCCGTCGCCTGCCGCACATCGACCGCAACCTCCTGCCGCCGGCCGGTTCTCAGTTCCCACAGATCGGCGGCGGCCAGCCCGGTCGCGGCGAGCGCCGCCGCCGCGGTCTCGGCGATCCTGAACGGCGTCGGCAAAACCGGATCGGCCCGGCCGCTGATGTCGACCGCGCGCCCCGAATCCGCGGGCAATCCCGCGGCCGGCAGGATCGTGCGCAACGCGTCGTAAGCATCCTGGGCCATGGCGGACTCCTCTCTGATCGTCGCCCGCGCTTGCCTCGCCGCCGCGGGCTGGCCGATGATGCCGCGATTCACAGAAGCGGGGAAACAGCGATGAGCCGGATCATGATCGTCGTCGAGTTCGAGGTGAAGCCGGAGCATACCAGCGCCTTTGTTACGCTGATGAAAAACCACGCACGGCTGGCGCGCGCGGAAGACGGCTGCCAGCAATTCGACGTGATGCAGGCGCAGGGCAATCCCAATCAGGTGCTGTTCGTCGAGGCATGGCGCGACCAGGCGGCGCTTGATGTGCACTCTGCGGTGCCGCGGATGGCGGAGAACCGCAAAATCTACGAGCCGTGGCTGGTCAGCCGCAAAGCGACGCGCTGCATCGCCGATTGACCGGCGGATTGCGAATAGCGGGGCTGCGTACGGGGATATAGACATATTCTTCATCTATAATAACGTCACTCGATCTCCTCCCCGAGAGGCGCCGTCATGAAGAAGAGTGTCGTCGCGGCCGCCGGTTTGGCGGTAATGGCAATTGCGGCCGCTGTCCTGGTGCGAGTCGTGGTGCCGTCCGGGCCGGCGACCGCGGCCGAGAGGCCAAATGTCGCAATGGCGCCGGTGCCGGTGACCGCCGGCATCGTCAAAACCGCCGATGTGCCGGTGCTGCTGAGCGCGATCGGCACCGTCCAGGCCTATAACATGGTGACGATCAAGAGCCAGGTGGACGGGCAGATCGTCAAGGTGGATTTCAAGGAAGGCGAGGAGGTCAAAGCCGGCGCGCCGCTGTTCCAGATCGATCCGCGCCCCTACCAGGCGGCGTTCGATCAGGCCCGCGCCAATCTCGAAAAGGACCAAGCCAACCTCGCCAACGCGCAGCTCAACGTCGCCCGCGACGCGCGGATCATCGAAACCCACCTGGCGGTGTCGCAGCAGCAGTTCGACACCGACAAGGCGACCGCCGCAGCCGACCAGGCGCAGGTCGACAGCGACAAGGCGCAGGTCGAGATCGCACGCGTCAACCTCAGCTTCTGCACGATCACGTCGCCGATCAACGGCCGGCTCGGCGCGCGGCTGGTCGATGTCGGTAACCTCGTGCATGCAGCCGACCCGACCGGGCTCGTCACGATCGCCGAGGTCAAGCCGATCTTCGTCAGCTTCACATTGCCGCAAGACAACTTGATGCAGGTCCGCACGGAGCAGGCAAAGGGGCCGCTGCTCGTCGATGCCTACGCCGGTGACAACCAGACGCTGCTCGGCCGCGGCCGGCTGACGCTGATCGACAACAGCGTCAATCAAATGACCGGCACGATCCACCTGAAGGCCGCGTTCCCGAACGCCGGGGAGCGGCTGTGGCCGGGCCAGTTCGTCAACCTGCGCGTCGTCCTCGCGGTGCGCAAAAACGTGCCGACCGTGCCGGCGCAGACCGTGCAGCAGGGGCCGAACGGCCAGTATGCCTATGTCATCGGCAACGATGACACGGTGGCCCGCCGGGCGGTCGAGGTTGCCGCCGTCCAGGACGGCATCGCCGTCGTCAGCAAGGGGCTCAAATCGGGCGAGCGGGTCGTCGTCGACGGGCAGTATCGCCTGTTCGACGGTGCACGCGTGAGATTCGTCCTGCCGCGCCCAGGCGCATCGGGTTGACCCAGCTGCCGACTGCTCACGCCTGCCGCCGCACGGCCTCACCATTCGATCGGACACCCGTAGATGAGCATATCCGAACCTTTTATCCGCCGTCCGATCGCCACCTCGCTGCTGATGCTCGGCATCCTGGTGTTCGGCATCGGCGCCTACAACCTGCTGCCGGTGGCGGCGGTACCGAACGTCGATTTCCCGACGATCACGGTGACCGCGCAGTACCCAGGCGCTGATCCGAGCACGATGGCCTCGGCGGTCGCGACGCCGCTCGAAACGCAATTCACCGCGATCCCGTCGCTGAGCCAGATGACGTCGTGGAGCGGCGTCGGCGTCACCTCGATCACGTTGCAGTTCGATCTGAACCGCAACATCGATGCCGCCGCGTCCGACGTGCAACAAGCGATCAATGCCGCAAGCGGCGTGTTGCCGCAGAACATGCCCACGCCGCCGACCTACCGCAAGGTGAACCCGGCGAACTTTCCGGTGCTGATCTATGCAATCCACTCCGATGCGGTACCGCCCTATAAGATCGACGATTACGCCAACAACGTCATCGCGGATCGGCTGTCGACCGAGCCCGGGGTCGGCCAGGTTTTCGTCTTCGGCTCGATGCCATATGCCGCCCGCGTCCAGATCAACCCGGCGGCGCTGGCGGCCAAGGGGATCGGTCTCGAAGACGTTCGCAACGCGCTTGTCGCGGCGACGGTCAACAACCCGAAAGGCGAGATCGAGGGCGAACACCAGGCGATCTCGCTCGATACCAACGATCAGCTGTTTGACGCGGCGCAGTACGGCAACGTCATCATCGCGTACAGAAACGGCGCGCCGATACGCATCAAGGATGTCGGCGACGTCATCAACTCCGTTCAGAACGAGCGGCTGCGCTCGTGGTTCGGCGACCAGCGGGCCGAAGGCATCGCGATCGAGAAAGCCCCCGGCGCCAACACGATCGACTTGGTCGACCGGATCGAGGCGTTGATGCCGAAGCTCGAACAATCGTTGCCGCCAGCCGTCCACGTTGACCTCATGTCGGACCGCTCGCAGACGACGCGGGCTTCGGTCCGTGACGTACAACTCACGATGCTGCTGACGATCGCTCTCGTCATCGTCGTGATTTTCCTGTTTCTGCGAACGCTGTGGGCGACAATCATTCCGAGCATGGCGGTGCCGCTGTCGCTGGTCGCGACCTTCGCCGTCATGTATGTCGGCGGGTACAGCATCGATAACATTTCGCTGATGGGGCTGACCATTACGGTCGGCTTCATCGTCGACGATGCGATCGTCATGATCGAGAACATCGTGCGCTACATCGAGCAGGGGATGCGGCCGTTCGACGCCGCGCTGAAGGGCGCGGGGCAGATCGGTTTCACGATCATTTCGATCACCTTCTCGCTGATCGCCGTGTTTATCCCGCTGTTTTTCATGGGCGGCATCATCGGCCGGCTGTTCCGCGAATTTGCCGTCGTGGTCTCGGTTGCGGTCGTCGCCTCGGCGGCGATCTCGCTGACCCTTACCCCGGTGTTGTGCTCGCTGTTTCTAAAGGAGGAAGGCCTGCATCCCAAGGGCCGCTTCAATCGCGGCTCCGAGCGCGTCTTCCAGGCGGCGCTGCGCGGCTACGACCGGGGGCTCAATTTCGTTTTCCGCCACCAATTTTCGGCGCTCTTGGCGACGCTGCTGCTGATGGTGGCGACGGGCTTTCTTTATGTGATCATGCCGAAGGGCTTCTTCCCGCAGCAGGATACCGGATTCATCTTTGGCGAACTCGATACGCGCCAGGATTCATCGGTCAATCAAACCGACAAGCTTCGGCGCCAAGTCGTCAACATCATCATGCACGATCCTACCACCCAGGGGGTCTTCTCTTATGACGGTGCTACACCGTACAACCCGGCCGAGAACACGGCGCGCATCTTTTGGGGTTTGAAGCCCTATGACGAGCGCGATGCTACCGCGGAGCAGGCCATCCAGCGCCTGCGCAGGCAGGTGGCAGGCATCGAGGGCGCCAAGTTCTTCATGCAGGTGCCGCAGAACATTTCGGTCGGCGGCCGCCTGTCGCGCACCCAATACCAGTATACGCTGACCGATACCAACAACGATGAACTCAACCATTGGGCGCCGATCCTCGAAGCGGAGATGCGCAAACTGCCTGAATTGCAGGAAGTCGCGTCCGATCAGCAGATCGCCGCGGCGCACCTGACGATCGATGTCGACCGCGACACCGCTTCACGTCTCGGATTGTCGGCCAATCTGATCGACCAGACGCTCTACGACGCCTTCGGCCAACGGCAGGTCGCGACGATCTATACCGCGACCAATCAATACAAGGTCGTTCTCGAAGTGCAGCCGCAGTTCCAGCGCGATCCGAACCTGCTGTCGAAGATTTACGTCTCCAGCCCCGCCGGGGCCGAGGTGCCGCTGAGCACCTTCGCGCATTTCGCCCGCAAAACCGAACCGCTGATAATCAACCATCAGGGCATCTTCCCGGCGGTGACGCTGTCATTCAATTTGGCCCCTGGGGTCGCGCTCGGGCAGGCGGTCAACGCCATCCAGGCGGTGACCGACCGGCTGCATGTGCCGCCGACGCTCAATGCCTCATTCCAGGGCACCGCACAGGCTTTCCAGGCCTCGCTGTCGTCAATGCCGCTGTTGGTGGCCGCGGCAATTCTCGTCGTCTACATCGTGCTCGGCATCCTCTACGAAAGCTACATCCACCCGATCACGATCCTGTCGGCATTGCCGTCGGCCGGCGTCGGCGCGCTGTTGCTGCTGATGCTCCTGCATTACGACCTGTCGGTGATCGCGATCGTCGGCATTATTCTGCTGATCGGCATCGTCAAGAAGAACGCGATCATGATGATCGATTTTGCGCTGCAGGCCGAGCGCCTCGAAGGTAAAGCTCCGCAGGAGGCAATCCATCAGGCCTGCCTGTTGCGCTTCCGCCCGATCATGATGACGACGTTTGCCGCACTGTTCGGCGCGATGCCCATCGCCTTCGGCGGCGGCGGCGGCGCGGAGCTGCGGCAGCCGCTCGGCGTCGCAATCATCGGCGGATTGCTCGTCTCGCAGTGGCTGACGCTCTAT